>JAAYCL010000024.1 GCA_012729785.1 Chlamydiota bacterium
GCCTCAACCCCGATGGAACGCTCAAATGGCGGCTCGGGACGGGGGAGGACGTACGATCCTCCCCCGCGCTGGAAAGCGACGGCGCCGTGTACTTCGGTTCCTATGACAACAGGATGTATATGCGCCTGCCTACGGGTTCCTGGTGGTCATACGTGACGGGGGACGACATCTTCTCCTCGCCCGCGCTGGGGATCGACGGCGCCGTGTACTTCGGCTCTCAAGACAACCATCTCTATTGCCTCAACCCCGATGGAACGCTCAAATGGCAGTTCGGGTCGGGGGGTAAAATAGCTTCCTCCCCCGCGCTGGGGACCGACGGCGCCGTATACTTCGGTTCTTACTCCGGCTATCTGTACTCGCTCAACGCGTCGAATGGGTCTTTCAGGTGGTCGTTCACATCATACACTGTCGAATCCCCTCCTGCCCTGGGGAGCAACGGCCTGGTGTATTTCGGATCAACCGATCGCCGGCTCTATGCGGTCACGGTTGAATGCGGACTGGCCTGGAGCTACGAGACCGGAACAAACATCTATTCGTCCCCGGCAGTGGGCGGCGACAGGAGGATATACGTGGCCTCGTATGACTCGAAATTATACTGCATCGGACAGGAGCCGGCCGCCACCGCGACGCCCACGCCGACGCCGGGCGGTCCGACGCCGACGCCCGGGGGGCCGACGCCGACGCCCGGGGGGCCGACGCCGACGCCGGGCGGGCCGATGCCGATCGTCCTCGCGCCGCAGAAGACGGAGTACGAGACCTCCGACACGATCTCCGTCTACGCGGACGTGTGGCCGTTCTCGACGCCGTGCTACCCGTTCGTGCGCGTCAACATGGCGGACGGGCGGACACTCTACTACCAGCGCAACGTCGGGTTCTCGGCCTCGCCGGTGCCGTACCTGGGGTTCGAGGCGGGGCCGCTGACGGTGTCGTCACCGATACTCGGGTACTTTGCGATCTTCCAGGCGTTCTCGAACATCCCCACGGGCACGTACGTGCTGGAGGGCGGGACGGTGGACGCGACGCGGACGACCTCGGCGTCGAACCTGATATACTTCGGCACGGTGGACCGCTGGACGCTGACGGCGCGTTGATTGACACCCTCCTCGCAGGGCGCACGTACGCGTGCCCTGCGGCGGCCGGACGGCGGACCGGGGGACGCCGGCGGTCAGGCAGGACGATCCCCGGCCTTGGTGCGGCCTTTTGATCTGCGCGGGTATTCTCGCGGGCGAGGATACCCGCGCATCGCGTTCAGCCGGTTGCGGCCGCATGCGACGTCTGCGATAATGAAACAATGATCAACGTCACGAAGCTCGTCTGCGGCGGCGATTTCGCGGGCGACGCGCTGCGCTACGGTCGCGCCGCCGGCGCCGCGCCCGTGGTCGCGTGGAACTGCACGGAGGCGTGCAACCTCGCCTGCCTCCACTGCTACAGCGAGGCGAAGGGGCGGCGCGCAGACGACGAGCTCGCGACCGCCGAGGCGCGGGCGATGATCGAGGATCTCGCGGCGTACGGCGTCCCCGTCCTCCTCTTCTCCGGCGGCGAGCCGCTCCTCAGGCCCGACCTGCGCGCGCTCTCCTCGTTCGCCGTCTCCAAGGGGCTCAGGACGGTCCTCTCCACGAACGGCACCGCCATCGGGGAGGGGGAGGCCGCGGCCCTGAAGAGGGCCGGCTTCTCGTACGTCGGGATCAGCTTCGACGGCGTCGGGGAGGCGCACGACGCCTTTCGCGGCGTCAAGGGGGCGTTCGACAGGGCGGCCGCGGGGATGCGCCGCTGCCGGGATGCGGGGCTCAGGACGGGCGTGAGGTTCACGCTCTCCCGGCGAACGCTCCCGTCGCTCGAGCCGGTCATCGACTTCGCGCGCTCCTCCGGCGCGACCCGCCTCTGCGTCTACCACCTCGTGCCGTGCGGCCGCGGGGAGGGGATGGGGGAGGAGATCCTCCACCCCGGCGAGGCGCGGGAGGCGATGGACCTCCTCGTCCGGGCGGCGCGCGAGGCGCGCAGTTTGGATCCGTCGTTCGAGCTTTTGACCGTGGACAACCACGCCGACGGGGTCTACCTGTATCTCCGCCTGCGCGCGGAGGACCCGGCGCGCGCGGAGGCGGCGCGCGCGCTCCTTCTGCGCGCGGGCGGCAACCGCTCGGGCGTCGGCATCGCCTGCGTCGACGCGGCGGGGAACGTCTTCCCCGACCAGTTCAGCCGGACGCTGCGCGCGGGGAACGTGCGGGAGCGGCCGTTTTCCGAGATCTGGCGCGGCGGCGGCGAACTGCTCCGGCAACTGAGGGACCGCGCGGGGCTCCTCGAGGGGCGGTGCGGGCGCTGCGGGTGGAAGGGGTTCTGCAACGGGAATATGCGCGCCCGCGCGCTCGCCGTGCACGGCCGCCTCTGGGCCGAGGACCCCGCCTGCTACCTGGCTGAGGAGGAGCTGCACGCGCAAGGGCGTGCCTGATGCGTCGCGCTCCCCCTCCGAGTCGACGCTCGTCTGCAGGTGAACCGGTCGCGCGCAACGTTTTGGATGGATTCGGGATGGAAGATCGGCTGAGGGTGCTTTTCTGGGAGACGACGGCGGCGTGCAACCTCGCCTGCCGGCACTGCCGGCGCGGCGAGGCGCGCCTGTCCGCCGCGCCCGGGGAACTCTCGACCGCGGAAGCGCGGGCGCTCATCGGCGAGGTCGCGTCGTGGGCGCGGCCGCTCCTCGTTTTGAGCGGCGGCGAGCCGCTGACGCGCCCCGACATCGTCGAACTGGCCGCCTTCGCGTCGGCGCGCGGCCTCCCCGTGGCGCTCGCCACGAACGGCACGATGGTCGAGCCGGGCGTCGCGGCGGCGCTGAAGAAGGCGGGCGTGAGGCGGGCGAGCGTGAGCCTCGACGGCGCCGGCGCCGAAACGCACGACCGGGTGCGGGGGGTCGAGGGCGCGTTCGAGGCGGCGCTGCGGGGGCTGCGGACGCTCAAGGCCGCCGGGCTGGGCACGCAGGTGAACATGACGGTCTGCCGCGGGAACCGCGCGGATATCCCGGGCGTCTTCCGGCTCGCCGCGCACGAGGGGGCCGACGCGGTCCACCTGTTCGTCCTTGTGCCCGTGGGCTGCGGCCTCGAACTCGCGAGAGACGAGGCGCTCGGCCGCGGCGAGGGGCACGAGCTCTTCAGCTGGTTCCACGCCCGCGCCGGCTCGTACGGTCTCGAGGCGCGGCTCACCTGCGCGCCGCAATACGCCCGCTTCGCCGCCGAGCGCGGTCCCGCCGGTCCGCCTTCCACAACCGGCGGGAGCGCCGCGGGGAGCGGGTGCCTCTGCGGCCGGAGCGTCGTCTTCGTGTCGCACACCGGCGAAATCTTCCCCTGCGGCTACCTGCCCGTATCGGCGGGCTCTGTCCGGCTCGCGGGGCTCGGGGAGATCTGGGACAAGTCAACAGTCCTCCGTTCCCTGCGCGATCCGTCGAGACTCGGGGCGCCCTGCAAGGCGTGCGCGTACCGCGAAATCTGCGGCGGGTGCCGCGCGCGGGCCTACGCCGGGAGCGGGGAGATGCTGGCGGGGGAGGCCGGGTGCACGCCGGGGTGAGGGGGCGGGGCGGGGCGGCGCCGCGAACCGCGCGGCGGAGGCCCGTGTCCATCGTTCCCGCGAGACAACGGAGGAAGATGCGGATGCGCGCAAGGGGGAGGGCGGGGATGCGGCTGGACGCGACCGACCGCCGCGTCCTGGCCGCCTTGCAGGACAGCTTCCCGGTCTGCAGGCGCCCGTACGCCGAGGTCGCGCGGCGGGCGCGCATTTCCGAAAAACGGCTGCTTCACCGCATCGCCGGGTACAAGGCGCAGGGGATCGTCCGGCGCATCGGGCCGCGCTGGGACGCGCGGGCGTGCGGCCTCGACACCGTTCTCGTCGCCGTCTCCGTCCCGCGCCTGAAAGTCCGCGCGGCCGCCGCCCGCATCGGGGCGCTCGCGGGCGTCACGCACAACTACCTCCGGCGCCATCCGCTCAACGTCTGGTTTACGCTCGCGAGCGCGTCGCCGGCGGAGCGGCGCCGGCGGCTGGGGGAGCTGCGGCGCCTGATCCGTCCGCGGCGGATGCTCGTGCTTCCCGCGACGCGCCTCTTCAAGCTCGGCGTGGTTTTCGATCTCGGCGTCCGCGGAGGAAAAGGCGGGGAAATCTCCCGCGGGCCTATCCCGGCGCCGCGCCCGGCCGGCGGGGCGCGCCCCCGCGCGGCGCTTGGGAGGATCCCGAACGACCTGCCGCTCGTTTCGGCGCCGTTCCCGCCGGGGACGGTCGGGGCGGTCCGCGCGTGCCTCGCCTCCGGCCGGATGCGACGGTTCGGCGCCGTGCTCGACGGGCGCGCGCTCGGCCTGGGCTACCACGCGCTCGTCGCCTGGAAGGTGCCGCGGGAGAGGGTGGGGGAGGCGGGGCGGGCCCTGGCCTCGTTCGAGGCCGTGAGCCACTGCTACGCGCGGCGGACCGCCCCGTCCTGGCCGTACGCGCTCTACACGATGGTCCATGCGCGGGACCGGCGGCAGGCGTCGCGCGTCCTGCGGGAGATGTCCGCGGCGGCGAAGGATTCCGGGCGCGCGATACTCGAAACCGTCCGGACGCTGAAGCGCCTCCCGCTCGTCCCGTCGGCGTTCCCCGCCGATCCCGGGCGAGGGGGCCCCTCCGGCCGGCCGTAACGTCTTTTATGCCGTCACCCGGGCCGGTCTGTGGTATAGTGTCCCCCTATTCCAGACGACGCGTTTCGTTGTGCGCATACCCGCGGGAGGAGACCATGTTCAGCATCGGCGATACGATAGTCTACAAGGGGCACGGGCTCGTGAAGGTCGTCGGCGTGCCGCGACAGGGGAGCGCGGACGGGGCGGGGCCCGAGACCTACTTCGTGCTCCACTCCGCCCGGACCCCCCTCGCCGCCACCAAGCTGATGGTGAGGGCGCAGGGCGCCGAGAGGGTGCTGCGTTTCCCGGTCTCCCCCGACGAGGCGCGGCGGATGCTGGAGATCGCCTCCGAGGAGTCCGCCGAGCTCCCCGAGGACCACAAGGAGCGGATGCGGATCATCGACGCGGTCGTCTCGAGGAACGATTCCAACGAGCTGGCGGCGCTCGTGCGGGACTACCGCGAGAGCAAGCTCCTCACCCTGGAGCGGGACGAGGTCAAGCGGATCAAGGCGGTCGCGCGCAACCTGGCCGAGGAGATCTGCCACGTCCTGAAGACGAGCCGTCCCGCCCTGCACGGGAAATTCACGGTGCGGTCGGTGGTGTGAGGGGAGCCGTGGGCGGCACGGATGCCGCGCGCAGCGCATCCTTCGCCAGTTTCCGGAGTTCGGCGGATTCCGCCATGTCGCCGACCGCCTCGGCGAGCGTTTTCGCCACCGCCTCGCTCATCGCCTCGGCGAACCCGCCCCTCCTCTCCTGCGGGACCCGGACGCGCAGCTCCTTCGACCAGACCGCGTTCCCCTTCTCCCGCTGCACCAGCTCCATCGCGAGCGCGCACTCCGCGTACTCGCCGTCCTTCTCCCGCACCTGGTCGAAGGCGAGGATCGTGCACTGGAGGACGAGGTCCGGGTTCCAGGCGCCGTTGGACGGATCCGCCTTCTCGAAGAGGCCCGACTGCCGGAGGGCGTGGCACAACGCCCGCTGCACCATCTCGGCCGGCGGCTCCATCCAGCGGCTGTACTCGTAGAACCCCGCCCGCAACCCCGGGGCGCGGTAGTTCATCTGGTCGAGGTAGCGGGACGGGGCGCGGACGTTGTTGACGGCGACGGTCAGCGGGAGGCGTTCCGCCGCCCTCGGCGGCGACGGCTCCGTGTCGATCAGGTAGTAGTCGGTGCGGATGCGGGAGGCGCACGACGCCGCCCCGAGCGCGATCAGCGCAGCCAGCACTGTTCTCTTCATTCCATCCCCCCGTTTCTCGGTGTCGATCCGCGCGCGGGCGCGCCGGCGCGCGGGGCCCTGTCGTTCAGGCCGCATCCGCCCCCTTCATTTGGCGTGCGGCTCGTGCGGCTCCCGGCGCCCCCAGAAGACCGACGACGGCTCCTCGCTCAGGCGCGAGAAGGCGCGGGTCGCCTGCGCGATCGCCTCGTTCAGGTTCCGCATCGTCCTGGTGATCTCGTATTCGGTGTTCAGGATCGTCCCCCGGGTGGTCTTGAGGAATGCGGTGATCTCCTCAAGCGTCGTGTTGGCGGTCACGATCGCCTCGTCGGCGTTCCGCAGCAGCGATCCGATCCGGTCGGTGTTGACCTCCCCGATCGAGCGGTCGAGCTTGACGAGGATGGTCTGGATGTTCTCCAGTATCTTGGGCAGATCCTGGGTCACGTTCTCCATGATCGAGGTCTTGGAGGGGATGGTCGAGCCGGGCTCGATCGGAGGGGCGCCGGGGTCCCCGCCGCTCAGCTCGACCTGCATCCCGCCCATCAGGTTGCTCATCGCGAGCGTGGCGACGGTTCCCTGGCGGAGGGTGACCCGCCGGGTGGCGATCCCCACGCTCGCGATCACCTCGTTCTGGTCGGAGACCCGGACCTCCCGGACCGTCCCGACCGGGACGCCGCGGTACAGGACCGCGCAGTCCTTCCCGAGTCCGCTCACGCTCTCGGTGAAGAGGATATAGTACGTGTCCATCGGCTCGCGGTTCTTGATCGTCACCATCAGGAAGATGGCGACGATCAGCGCGAGGCCCAAGACCATGAAGACGCCCACCTTGACCTTCTGGTTTTTCGTTGCCATCGGCTCACCCCGTTCCGCCCCTTTTCCGTTACGCCTTACACCGTAGCGACGCCCCGCGCCTCGATCGTCTTGTCCGGCTGCCGGTCGAAGAACTGCCTGACCCGCGCGACGCCGGTCTTCTCCACGTCGGAGACGGTCCCGGTGAAGATGACCCTGCCCCGGTCCAGCATCACGATCCGGTCGGCGATCAGGCGTATCGAGCCGAGGTCGTGCGTGACCACGAACACGGTGATCCCGAGGAGGCGCCGCATCTCGAGGATGAGCTTGTCCAGGCCCGCCGCGATGATCGGGTCGAGGCTGGTCGACGGCTCGTCGAAGAAGACGATCCGGGGATCCATCGCGATCGCGCGGGCGAAGCCGACGCGCTTCTTCATCCCCCCGGAAAGCTCGTCCGGCATCAGGTCGCCGGTGCCCGACAGCCCGACCAGGTCGAGTTTGATGCCGACCAGGATCTCCCTGAGCTCCTGGTCCATATCCCCGTACTCCTCCATCGGCAGGGAGATGTTCTCGCCCACGGTCATCGAGTTGAAGAGGGCGCCGGACTGGAACGCGATCCCCAGCTTCCGGAGGAGCTCGGCGAGCTCCTCCTCGTCCATCGCGGTGATCTCCCTCCCCCAGTAGCGGATCGAGCCCGAGACCGGCCGCAAGAGACCGACCATGTTCTTCAGGAGGGTGGATTTCCCGCAGCCGGACCCGCCGATCACCGCGATGATCTCCCCTTCGTACACGTCCATGGAGACGCGGTCGAGGACGAGGTAGTCCCCGTAGCCCGCCACGAGGTCGCGCACCTCCACGATCGGTTTCCGTTCCACCGCGCCCCCCTAGAGGAAGTAGTAGAAGATCGTCGTGAACAGCAGGTCCGCGACCACGATCAAGAAGACGTCCATCACGACCGCCCGCGTGGTCGCCATCCCCACCCCCCGCACACCCCCGGTGACGCGGAGGCCGTTATGGCAGCCGACCATCACGATGATGACGGCGAAGCTGAACGCCTTGACCCCCCCCTGCACCAGGTCGCGGACGGTGGAGGCCTGGATCGTCTGTTCCCACCATCGGTCGAAGGTGAAGTCGAGGGATATGGCGTTCAAAAAGAACCCCCCCGCGACGCCGGTCACGAACCCTATGGCGGTGAGGATCGGCACCGCGACGAGGGTCGCGAGCACCTTCGGGGCGATGAGGAACTTCGACACGCTCAACCCCATCCCCTTCAGGGCGTCGATCTCCTCGTAGACCTTCATCGTGGCGAGCTCCGCGGCGATCGCCGAGCCGGTGCGGGCGGAGACCACGATCCCGGTCATGATCGGGGCGAGTTCCCGGGCGAACCCCATCACCACGAGGCTCGCGACGTAGATCTGAACCCCGAAGGTGGATGCCTGGGCGGCCGAGAGCATCGCGATGACGAGGCCGAGAAGGAAGTTGAGGAGGGAGACGATGCCGATGGCGCGGATGCCGATATCCTCGATCTCGGTGACGAGCCCCTTCCACCGCAGTCCCCTTCCCTCGAACGGCGCGATGAACGACCAGTAGACGGCGTCCACGGCGAGACGCCACGCGTCCAGGAGCTCCTCCCGGGCGCGGAACGCCTTGTTCCCCAGCGATTCAAGGAAACCGGCCGAGGCGGGCGGGCGCGGCCGGTCCTCGGCGAAGCTTTTCGAGAGGAGCTCGATGACCTCGGCGGCCTCCCCGCATTCCCCGCGGAGCCCGACCTGCGCGCCGCGGCGCCGCGCGGCCCGCACGGCGCGGATGAGCCAGGCGCATCCCCGGCTGTCCAGACGCTCCAGTTCCGAGAGATCGAGCGCGATGCGGGACGCCCCCCCGCCGGCGGCGCGCACGATCTCCTCGAGCAGCCGGCGCCCCTCCCGGTCGGAGAGCGGGCCGGGGACGAGGATGACGGTTTCCGGCGCCTCGGCGGCGCCCGGTGCCTGTTGCATGGCCTGAATCAAACCGCCTTTCCCGGGGAAGACGGGCGGGGCCGCGGGCCTAGCGGCGGCGCCTTTGCTGGTACCAGACCCCCGACTCCCTGAGTTCATGCCGCGGGATCGAGTATTTCTCCACGAGCGCGGAGACCTCGTTCAGGCGCTCCGCCTGCATCCGTTCCCGGACGGCGTCGAGGGAGCCCGTCTCGAGCTCCCGTATGCGCCGGGTGAACCGTTCCTGCCGTTCCGGGCCTGCCGCCGCCGCGCGCTCCCGGATGTCGCTGAGCATCGCGTTGCGCCGCGCGACGACCTCCTCGTCGGAGGGCCTGGCGGAGAGCGCGGCCACGCACGCCGCGCTGTCGCGGCGAAACTGCTCGCGCATCCCTGAGGGGATGAACGCTTCGTACTGCTCCGCAAAGGAACGCAGGTTGACCGCGACCTCGCGCGCCTCGGGTTGCCAGCTGCTCCTCGGCGGCGGCTCGATCCCCGCGGCGGCGAGCTCCTCGCGGGGGATCTCGTATTCGTCGAGGAGCCGGTTCATGGTCTGGATGCCGTCGAGGCGGTGGTAGTAGTCGAGCACCCCCGGAAGGTCCTCGGCGCTCGCCCCTTCGATCATCGAGATCCGTTCCCTGAGCTGGAGGCGCTCGCGCTCGCTCGTTGCGGCCTCGGCCCGGGCGCGGAGGTCCCGAAGGGCGGCGTCCTTTCTCTGCGAGGCCGGGAGGGCGTGCGTGTCGTCCCTGAGGAGGGCGAGGTAGGCGGAGAAGTCGCTGCGGAACCGCGCCCGCCTCCCCTCGTCGATGAGCCCCTCGTAGTCCTGGATGAACGCCTCGACGAGGGAGGCGACGGTCTCCTCCTCCTCGGCGGCGGGATCGACCGGCTCGGCGAGGGCGGCGAGGGCCTGCGCCGGGGAGGCCGAATCCTGCGCCTGCGGGGAGGCCCGGGGCGGGATGCCGGGGGCGTCCGCGCCGGCGGGGAACTGCCGGGCGGCGGCCAGCTCGGCGCGGAGCCGCCGCAACTCCGCCTCGTAGCCGATGAGGCGCTGCTCGTAGCGGGCTCGGTCGGCGCGCCGCGCCGCGTCGAGGTCGGCGATCTTCCGCCGGGTCTCCTCGCGCAACGAGAAGTAACGCGGGCGGTAGTCGTCGGGCTTCCCGCACCCGGCGGCGAGCAGCGCCGCCGCGAGGGCGAGGAGCGCCGCGGCGGGGGTGGTGCGCGTCCTCATCACGGATAGCATTCTAGCACGGCGAGGCGGGCTTGGGAACGTCGAAAGGAGGTGCGGTGTTTGACCGGGAAGGCTGTCCGTGCTACCATGCTCCCTGCCGCCGTCGCGAAGGCGGTCCTGTCCGGGGGGAAGCGCGCGATGCGAACGAAAACGTCTTCGGGGCGCCTCCCGCGGTTCGTCGCGGCGATCGCCGTCCTCTCCGCCCTCTCCGCCCCCCGCGTCGCGTCTGCCCAGGGAGCCCCGGGCGGCGCCGCGAGACGGATCAACGACGTCGTGATCCTCCGCGGGCGCCAGGTCTCGGGGATGCTCGGCGCCCGTTACGAGCGAATCGGGGCGTTCGCCGTGAAGAACGGGCGCCTCGATCCCGCCCCGTTCCAGATAGACGAGCGGGACAGGGACGGCGCGCTGATCTACACGACCTACGGCGGGGGGACGACCGGGAAGAGGCGCGGCGCGCTCGGCCCGGCGGACGAGATCCTCTTCCTGTACCGGGACGCGGGGGAGAAGAGGGGAGGGGAGCCCCTTCCCGCGGGGGCGGTCGAAGGGGCGGAGATCACCGTCTCGGATCCGCTGGGCGGGCCCGAACGCCGGCTCTACCTCTTTGCCTTCGAGAAGACGGCGCCGCGGTCGGAGACCGACTACGTAACCTACGACCCGCGGAGGGACTGGGTGACGAGCCCCTACTACGTCCTCGGCTTCCCGTACCGAAAGGCGATACAGGTCCCGTCGTTCTTCGCCCTGACGGAGGCGGCGGGGGGTGACGGCCGCAACATCTACGACCTGTACAAGCTCCGCCTGACGCTCGACCTGAAGCTGCTCGGGGAGGCGACCTGGACGCAGGACGACTTCTCCTGCACGCCGGTCGGATACGTGGACGGCCCCGTGCGGGTCTCGCGGCGGGTCAAGAGCGCCCTGAGACTGGCCGGCCCCTTCCACAGCGCGACGATCGACAGCGACAGCGCCTACTACCCGTACCATTGCGAGTTCCCGTCGCTCCTCCAGATCCCGTTCCCCCTGAGCGCCATCGCCCGCAGCGTCACGATGCGGATCACCGACGACCTCTCCCCGGAGGCGAAGGGGATGACCTGGTGCAACGAGCGGAACAGGAGCGGCATCGCGATCACCGGGAAGCCGGGGGGAGAGGCGGCGCTCGATTCGGGGCCGTACCGGTGGAAGCTCGCGCACGGCCCGCAGGGGACGATCATGACGCTCACGATCTTCGACCCGGGGATGGCGATGATCGGGAAGAAGCTCTTCTACTCCGACGACGAGGCGACGCCGGACGAACCGTGCCAATTCAAGGGCCAGATCGCCAACTCGGGCTACACGCTCACCAGCATCGAGTCGATGCCCAAGGGGAACTACACCTTCACCGTCTACGTCTTCTGTCCCGTGCGCTACGTGCCCGGCGGGGAGCAGGCGTACCTCGACTCCGTCCTGCACCCGCTCGCCGTCTCGGTCGCCGTGGTCCCGGCGGCCGAGGCGGGGGCCGCATCCCCGCGCCCCTGACCTTCCCTCCCGCCCTCCCCAACGCGTGCGTTTTCGTGACAGGCGCCGATTCCCCGTGCCTTTCCCCCCCCGCGTCGGGTATACTTTCCCCCCTCCCCTCGCCCTATTCGGAGCATGCCGCATGCCCAGCAGAATCGTCGCCATCGCCCGGTCGCGCGCGGCGCTCGCCGCGGTCTTCCTCGTCGCGGGGCTCGTCGCCGGCCCGCGCGTCGAGCGGTTCCTCTCGAACCTGCGCGTCCGCGTCGTCAAGGTGTCGTTCGAGGGGCCGGCGAACAAGGCCCTCGCCGGGAAGGTCTACTACCCGGCCTCCTTGCTCCGGCGGCCCCGGCACGGCGTCCTCTTCTGTCACGGGACGCTCCCCGACGGCAAGGACACCGCGTTCTACCGCGCCCTGATGAAGGGGCTCGCGCGCCGCGGCTACCTCGTCTTCGGTTTCGACCTGCGCGGGTTCGGGAAGTCGCCCTCGATCTCCAATATCGGCCGCCCGGTGGGGCTCGATTTCACGGCGGACGCGAAGGCGGCGATAGCCTACATGACGGAGCAGCTCCCCGTCAGGCGCGACACGCTCACCATCATGGGGCACTCGCTGGGGGCGGCGATCGCGTTCGCGACCGGGGCGACGGACGAGCGGGTTGCGAACATCATCGCCATCTCCGCGGGCAACTTCCCTTCCCCGGGGAAGTACCGCGAGATCGACAAGAGGGATTACCTCGCCAAGATCAAGCGCGCCACCGGTCTGGATATCCCCCCCAGGGAGTGGGACCGGATGGCGGGCCCGCTGGCGCTCTTCCAGCACCTCCCGCTCCCGGCCCGCAAGAAGGTGCTGATCGTGCTCGCGGACTGCGATTCGAAGGCGGTCATCGACTACAACCGGCGGCTCTACGACGAGCTGAACGTGCAGAAGGACATGCTGATCATCCCGGACAGCAACCACAACTTCGGCTACGAGGATTTCCCGGGCAACGAGAGGATCTCCGAACCGCCGCTCAGGATGCTGACGCAGGGGATAGAGAACTGGCTCGACTCAATCTGCGCCGATCCCGCGGATGCGCCGCCGCCTGCCGGCTGAGGTCCCCGCGTGCGCGGCGCGCCTCCTCGTCACCCGTTCTCCCCGGGCCGCCTGCGAGGACGGGGCTTTCGCGGCGGCGCCCCCCCCGTCAGTTCCGGCCGGGGACGTTCAGCGCGCCCTCGCGACCGTCCTGCCGGGGCGGCTGATGATCGTCCGCGCGTCGGCCGGCGCCCCGCGCGGCAGCCCCGCGAGGCCCGCCGCCCGCCGTGCGCTCGACCGCGACGAGACGCCGCGCGGCGAACCGTTTCGCGGAGACCGGGCTGTGCGCGCGGATATGGTCGCGCAGCATATCGCGCGCGATGATGCCGGTGTCGGTGAGGGCGCTCCCTTCCGCGACCAGGTCCCGGATGAATCCCCACTTCACGAGGTAGGTGTTGAGCGCCACGAGGTAGACCTCCTCGTCGTCCAGGGGCGTTTCGCCGCAGGCGGCCGCAGATAGCCGCGCGTTGCGGGGGGCGGACGGGTCGTAGTCGACCGTGAGACCCGAGAACCTGAGGTTGTCGGGCCGGCGGAATGAGAGGACCCTCTCCAGTATCCCCCGGACCTGCTTCCCGGTGAGGCGGACGGTCCAGAGCGTGTCGTCGAACGGGATGATCGCGTAGACGTCGCGGTACCTGATCTCCCCCTCGAGCAGGGGGCCGCGGATGCCGTGCCGCTGGTTGAAGGCGATCTGCGCCCCGGTCGCCTCCCGCATCCCGTCGGCGATCATCTCGCCGAGCATCGCGACCCCCTCCCGATTCTTCAGGAAATCGGACTCAGACCAGCCGACGATCTCGTCGAAGCGATTCCCCGCCCTCGCACGCCACCTGTCCACGCGCGCCTCCATCGCGGCGTCGGGGGCGCACCGATTCTCCGTGAGGGGGATGAGCGCGTAGTCGTACCGTGCCACCCGCTTCGACCGAGGATCCAGCGTCAGATCGAGCTTCCCGAGGTATCTGCCGTAGCTTCCCGGTTGGAGGATGAGCGTGCCGTGCTCGGGCGAGCGGAACGGCTCACGCAGCGCCAGGTGCGAATGACCGCCGAGGATCAGGTCGACGCCTTCGACCTTTCGGGCTAACCGCTTGTCCCCGTTCAGCCCGAGATGGCTCAGGACGATTACGAGGCCGGCGCGGTCGCGCCGCAGCGCGTCGACGGAGTTCCCGAGCTGTTCCTCCGGCTCCAGGCAGACGATGCTCGCGGCCGTCCCGGGTATCGGCATCGGCGTCGAATCCTCCAGCGTGACCCCCGCCACGCCCACCCGCACGGCGCCGCAGTCCTTGACGATGTGCGGCCGGAGAAAGGCGGGCGTCTGCCCCGTCTCCCGCACGATCACATTTGCCCCGAGGAACGGGAACGCGGCCCGCTCCGCGAGCCCGCGCAGGCGCGCAACGCCCCCGTCCCAGTCGTGGTTTCCGACGGCGAGGGCGTCGTAGCCCAGCGCGTTCATCACCTCGACGAGGGCCTGTCCCCCCGAGGAGTCCCCCTCCGGCGTCCCCATGTAGAAGTCCCCCGCGTCGAGGAGGAGGGTGGGGATTCCCCTGCGGGCGTTCTCCTCCCTGATCTTCTTCACGCAGCCGGCTAAAACCGCCGCTCCGCCGATCCGATGCCTCTCGCCGGCGACCCTCTGGGGGAGGATGTGGCCGTGGATGTCGCTTGTGTGGAGGATGCAGAGGGACGGAGGCGGGGCGGGCTCGACGAGGCGGCAGCCGGCGCAGAGGGCTATCGCGAAGAGAAGCAGGAGGCGAACGGGCCGTTTCATATCGCGTCGATCTCCGTCGGCACAATGAGTTCCCCGGCGCGGGGGAGCGGGGGCCGATCCCGGCTATCGGCGGGGATCCCGCTTCGTTTGGCGCCTGACCGCATTTCCGTTTTCGGCCTCCGACAACGCCTCCGCCTTCCGCCGGTACGCGAACGACCCGCCGTAGTCGCGCTCGTGCAGGGAGAGCTTCGACATCAGCCGGTAGATCCGCGCGGCGTCCCGTCCCGCGAGCTCTGCGCACCGCGCCATTCGCTCCAGCGTCTCGGCGGCGAGGCGGGGCGCGAGGAACGAGCGGAGCATCAGGTACCTTTTCAGCAAAAGGCCGGCGGCGACCTCCAGCGTTCGGATGTCCCGGTCGCCTCCGCGGATGCGCTCCTCGATTTCGCAGAGCCGGGCGTGGAGCGGGGCCAGGTCCGAGGCGAGCCAGGAGAGGAACAGCTCCCGGTCCCCCGGCGCCTCCCGGCGTAGCGTATCGAGGACCGGGAGGGAGAGGTAGGCGAAGTATCCGCCCTTCGCCTTCTTCAGGAAGCCGAGCAGGTTCCTCAGGGCGTCGGCGGGGACGGGGCCGGTTTCGAGGTACGGCTTCAGCAGGAGGTCGTGTTTCGCGGCGGCGTACGGGCGCTCGTCGAGGTGCTGGAGGTAGGTCCTGACGTACGATCCGGTATAGAGGGCGCGCGGGGCGCGGTACTCGAGGAGGGGGGAGTAGACGCTCTGCACGACCGGCTCGCTCCGCACCGAGCCGCGAAGGCCGGCGTCGGAGGCGATCTGGAGGCAGAGGAGCGTGAACAGGTCCTTCAGGCCGATGGGCTGCAGTTGCTCCTGCAGGCGCGGCGAGGCGAGGCGCCTCGCGGACGCCTCCAGATCCGGCTCCAGGCGGCCGCGCGATCCGATGAGGAGCGTGTTGTTCCCGTCGATCTCCCAGAGCGACGCGTGCGGGAAGACGGAGAGGAACGTCTTGACGACGATCTTGAACGTGTCGTCGTCCAACTCGTACGTCTGGACCCACTGCGCCATCACCCCCCGTTCCTTCAGGATGCCGAGACAGTCCCTGAAATGCTCGGCGGAGAACAGGTCGCCGACGCCGCTCATCCAGGGGTTGGACGGTTCCGAGATGATCAGGTCGTACGCCGCGCCGGTCCGCTGCACGTAGGTCCGGGCGTCCTCGAGGAAGAGGCGCAGGCGCGGCTCCTCGAGCACGCGATCGTTCACCTCGGAGAAGAACGCGGACGCCTCGGCGACCTCCGCGGAGAGCTCGACGACGTCCAGGGTCTTGATCGGATGGCGCGCGGCCGCCCCCGCCGTGACCCCCGCGCCGAGCCCGATGACCAGCACGTCCTCTGCACACGGCAGGAGCGTCAGCGGGAGGTGCGCCAGGAGGAGCTGCGTGGACATATCCCCCCCCGTGGAGGCGTCCACCTTTCCGTTCACCAACAGGGCCCGGTACTCGTCGCCTCCGTCGATCACGGCCACGGTCGCGTTCGCCCCGTCCCGGTAGTAGAGGAGGTTCCGTCCCGCCTCGATCGCGCTCGGGGAGGGGTACACGGGGGTGTCCTCCGGCCTGAACACCTGCAGGGTGAAGTGGGCGTTGTTCCAGGCCGGCACGAGCGCCCGATAGCCGGCGAACGCCGCGACGAGGAGAAGGCAGAAGGCGGTTTTTCGCGCGGCGGACGGAACGCGGTCCACAGCTACGATGAGGATGCCGAGCCCCAGGTTGGCCGCGATGCCGAGCTCCATCGTCGTCTTCAGGCCGAGGGCGGGGATGAGGGCGAGCCCCGTTCCGAGAGCCCCCGCGATGTTCCCCGCCGTGTTGGCGGCGAAGACGCCGCCGACGCCCCGCCCGAGCCGCGCCTGCCCGTGGGGCACCACGATGCCCGCGAGCGGGAGGGTCATGCCGAGGAAGACGGTCGGCGGCAGGATCACGAGAAACGAGACGAGCAGCTTCAGCCCCTCGTAGAGCGGAAAGGAGGCGGGGCTCTTCGAGAGCAGGTCCGAGAGGCGCATGAACAGGTACGGGAGCCGCTCGTAGAACGGGATGGAGAGGATGAGGAGGAGCCCGGCGCAGGCCTCGCACAGGCCGAGCGCGCGGAACGCGGCGTTCTCTCGCGGCGGGCGCCGCGAGACGATGAAGGCGCCGATCGTGATGCCGGAGATGAACGTGGCCAGGACCGCCGAGAACGAGTACGTCGAGGAGCCCAACACGAGCGAGAGCAGCCGGATCCAGACCAGCTCGTACAGCATCGCCGCCGCTCCCGAGACGAAGAGCGCGGCGAGGGCGATCGCGGCGAGGAGAGGCGGATACGGGCGGGGCGCAGCCCCGGCCGCCGCCCCTTCGCCCGGCAAGGGCGCCGTCCGGCGCCCCGAGACGAGCCGGATGCCCAGCACGGCGCCGCCGACCGCCAGGTTGACCGCCGCCGCGGCCAGGAGCGTGAAGCCGAGGCCGAGGCGGTGGACAAGGTAGTAGCCGCAGGCGAGCGTCCCCAGCACGGCGCCGAAACTGTTGAGGTAGTAGAGGCGCGCCACCGTTCTCCCGCGCGCGGAGAAGGAGGAGGTGAGGGCGGCGCTCAGGACCGGGATGGTTCCGCCCATCAGGATGGTCGGCGGGAGCATGATCGCCGCGCCGATGGCGCAGAGCAGGGCGGTGAGCTGCCACGACTGCGGGGGCCATGTCCGGACCGCCGCGAGGTAGAGGGTCCTCGAGAAGGCGACGAGGCGGGGCGTCCAGACGCAGAAGAGGGCGATGCCGATCTCCGCGAGGGCGTAGAGGAGGAGTTTCTCGCGCATCCGGTCGGCCAGCCGCCCGAGGGAGAAGGCGCCCAGCGCGAGCCCCCCCATGAACGTCGCCAGCACGACGGTGTAGGCGTGGGTCGTGTTGCCGAACAGGATGGCGAGGTACCTGGCCCAGAGCACCTCGTAGACGAGCCCGGCGGCCCCCGAGAGGAGGACGCAGACCCACAAAAGCGCGGAGATCGGGCGTCGGTTCATCCGGTGCGGCCGGCGCCGGTCATCGGCCGCCGGGGAACGGGTTCGAGAAGACCGCCGCGCGTCCCGCCTCCGCCTCGATCTCGATCAGGCGGTTGTACTTGGCGGTCCGCTCGCTGCGGCAGGCGGAGCCGGTCTTGATCTGGCCGCCGCCCATCGCCACGGCGAAGTCGGCCATGAACGTGTCCTCGGTCTCTCCCGAGCGGTGGGAGATCACGTAGTTCCAGCCCGCCTCGCGGCACATCCGTATCGCCTCGATCGTCTCGGTGACGGTGCCGATCTGGTTCAGCTTGATGAGCACCGCGTTGGACGCCTTCTCCCTGATCCCGCGCTCGATGAAGCGGGTGTTGGTGACGTACAGGTCGTCGCCGACGATCTGGATCCTGCCGCCGAGCCGCGCCGTCTGTTCGCGGAACCCGTCCCAGTCGTTCTCGGCGAGCCCGTCCTCGATGGAGACGATCGGGTAGTCGGTGATCCAGCGCTCGTAGAGGGCGGTCATCTCCGCGCTGGATTTCGGCCCCTGCCCCGACTTGGCGAGAAGGTAGCTCCCCCCCTCGAAGAAGGAACTCGCGGCGGGATCGAGGGCGATCGCGACGTCCTTGCCGGGCTCGTACCCCGCCGCCTGTATCGCCTCGACGATCAGCTCGCACGCCTCGGCGTCGCTCCTGAGGTCGGGGGCGAAGCCGCCCTCGTCGCCCACGCTCGTCGCGTACCCCTTCTTGGAGAGGATCTTCTTGAGCGCGTGGAACGTCTCGGCGCCGTAGCGAAGCGCCTCGGCGAAGGTGGGCGCGCCGACCGGCATCACCATGAACTCCTGGAAGTCCACGCTGTTGTCGGCGTGCTTGCCGCCGTTGAGGATGTTCATCATCGGCACGGGGAGGCGCACCGCGTCTCCATCGCCCAGGTAGGCGTAGAGCGGCCGGCCCGCCGCCTCCGCCGCCGCCTTCGACGCCGCCATCGACACGCCGAGGATGGCGTTGGCGCCCAGCACGCCCTTGTTCGGCGTCCCGTCCAGCTCGATCATCAGGCGGTCCAGCTCGGCCTGGCGCGACGGGTCCTTCCCTTTCAGGGCCGGGGCGATGACCCGGTTGACGTTCTCGACGGCGCGGAGTACCCCCTTGCCGCCGTAACGTTTTCCGTCTCCGTCGCGGAGTTCCACCGCCTCGTTCTCGCCGGTGGAGGCCCCGGACGGCACCGACGCGACGAAAACACGCCCGTCGTCGAGGCGAAGGAAGACCCGGATTGTCGGATTTCCCCGGGAATCGAGGATCTCCAGTGCATGGATGCGATCGATGGCGGCCATTCGAACCCTCCTTTCAAAGACGAGGAAACAGGCGCCGTGCCGCGCGCACGGATGCTTATACCACAGCGCGCCGCCGATGGCACGGTAAAACGCCCCGCGCGTGCGGAACGGGCGAGGGGGGGAGAGGCGGCGATCTCGTCGCGCCGCCCGATCGAGGCGGGCGAGATCCCCGCCGAAGGCGGTAAGGGCGACCGGGGCCTTTCCGCACCCTTCGACCGCGTCGTCGTCGAGGAGTCTGGCGTCAGGCATCCCGATGTGCTACCGTGCACTGTCGCCGGTAGCGGCACGGCTTCGTGCACGGTTCGATCCGGGGCCGCCGGCCGCGCGGGAGATCCGATGCGCGTTCGCGAGATCGAGGAGCGGGACATCGAGCGTCTCTGCTGGGTGGAATCCATCGCCTGGCGGAACGGCGTCCAGTTCGACCGCGGCCATTTCATCTCGCAGCGCGCGATCTTTCCGGAGGGGCAGCTCTGTTTCGAGGACGCGCAGGGCGAGATCTGGGGGCATGTCAATCTGATGAAGCTCCGCTTCGACCCCCGCAGGCCCCTCGCCGCCTCGTGGAGCGAGATCACCGCGGACGGTTACATCACCACCCACGATCCCCGGGGTAACTGGCTGTTCGGCGTGAATCTGGCGGTGCACCCGCACGGCTACTTCATCGGGGCCGCGGAGGCGCTGATCGACGCCGCGGCGCGCAGGTGCGCCTGCCTGCGCCTTCGGGGGATCGCCCTCGTCGGCCGGATGCCCGGCTACGCCCGGTGGCTCCGCGACCGGACCCGGGCCGGGAACCGGCCCGACGGCGCGGATCCGCGCACGGCGCGCGAGTATATGGAGATGCGCGTACGGGGGAGCGACGGCACCCCGCGGCGGCTGGATCCCGAGCTCGGCCTGTACGAGAGCTTCGGCCTGCGCCTCCTCGCCCCGGTCCCCCGCTACATCACCGACAGGAAGAGTCTCGATTTCGGCATCGCGATGGTCTGGTCGAATTTTCTCTACCTCCCGTTTCTGCTCTGCCCGTCGCGGCGCGTCAGGGAACAACTCGTCTTCGGGGCGGCGGGTCGGGCGCTGGGGCGGTGGTACCTCCGCAGGGTGGGCGGCGGGCGGGGAGTCGGGGAGCGGGCGCGGAGCTTCAGCCCGGCGTCCGCCCCGTGACGGGGTAACGAGGGACCTATGCGGGTGCTGTTCATCAACCCCCCCGAGTGCGCCGCATCGGGGCTCATGGATCTGGCGGCGTTCGAGCCGCTCGGCCTCGAGCTCCTCGCGGCGAGCCTCGCGCCGCGTCATGAGACCCGCCTGCTGGACCTCGTCTTCGAGAAGAGGGACGTCGAGTCGGCGATCGCTGACTTCAAGCCGGGGATGGTCTGCATGGGCTGCTTTACCTCCCAGGTCTACGCCGTCAGGGAGCTTCTCCGGCGGGCCAAACGCTGCGATCCCGGCCTGGTGACGGTGGTGGGGGGATACCACCCCACGTTCATGCCCGGCGACTTCGACGAACCGTTCGTGGACGCGGTCGGCATCGGTCCGGGCGTCCCCGCGCTCGCGGAACTCGCGGACACGCTCGAGGCCGGCGGCGACCTGCGCCTGGTCCCCGGTTTTTACATCCGCCGCGGCGGGAAGATGGTTCGCACCCCAGCCCGCGCCCTCCCGGAATCGCTCGACGGCGAGCCGTTTCCGGACAGGAAGATCTCCGCCGCGTACAGGATGCGTTACCACGTCTTCGGCGTCGGTCCCATCGCCGTGCTCCGCACGAGCGAGGGGTGCCCGTTCCGGTGCACCTTCTGCTGCATATGGGACTTCACGGGGGGGAGGTACCGGATGCGGTCCCCGGAGCTCGTCGCCGAGGAGCTGGAGCGGATCGAGGAGCGGTACGTGTACATATTCGACGACAACTTCTTCGTCTCCCGCCCGCGCGTGCAGGCGATCGCGGACGCCGTCGCCAGGCGGGGCATCCGGAAGAACTACTGGTGCTTCGGCAGGGCGGATTTCATCTGCGCCAACCCCGACCTGGTGGAGCGATGGGCGGGGCTGGGCCTGACCAACGTCTACATCGGCGTGGAGTCGTGCACCGACGAGGGGCTCGAGTCGTTCAACAAGCGCTCCAGCGTCGCGACGAACAACGAGGCCGTGCGCATACTCCGGCGCAGCGGGATCACGCCGGACCTCGGCTTCATCATGCGTCCGCAGGCGACGAAGAAGGATTTCAGGACGCTCCTCGCCTACGTCAGGTCCCTCGGCATCCACAAGGAGGGGTACGCCGAGTATATGAGTCTGACCCCGCTTCCCGGCACGCAGCTCTGGAGCGGGATGCAGGACCAGTTGGTCACCCGCGACTTCCGCTTCTTCGACCTGATCTTCCCGGTCCTCAAGACGGCGCTTCCGACCCGGACCTATTTCCGCGAACTGACGAGGCTCTACGTGCGGACCTACCTCAACCTCGGCCTCCTGAGGAGAAGATGGAGGGGGAACCCGCTCGGCCTCAATCCGCTGGGGACGCTCAAGAGCGTGTCCGCCTCGTTCAAATTCTTGTGGCGTTTGGGGAAGGCGTGCCTCCTGGGCGCGCGCGGGTATGTCCCCCGGAGCTTCGCGAGGAGGGAATCCGATGCCGGCTGAGCGGCTGCTGAGGATCGAGGAGATGCCGGCGCGCGAGATGTGGAAGCGCACGCTCGGGCCGTACGTCTCCCTCTACGGAAAGACGATCGAGCACATCGAGGAGCGCTTCGGGCGCGCGGAGGCGGTCGAGTGGGTGCGGCGGATGGAGCGCGACTACCGCGAGGAGCACGCCTCCCTGCACCTGCGCGTCGCCAACGTCCTCGAACGCTTCACCCCGGGGAAGGCGCTGCGCGAGAAGATCGGGCTCCTGATCTTGAGGGAGAAGGTGCTGCGCACCTTCTACGAGTACCAGTTCCTCTACAACAGCACCGGGTACGCGGCGAAGGAGATAGTCGACGACCGGGGGCGCACGATAGGCGGAAAGATCGAGTTCCGCGAGTGCCCCTACGTCGCCGCCATGCGGGAGATCCCCGAGAAGGTGCGGCCGCGGAGGGAGACGTTCTGCCGGTACGACTGCCAGGGGCCGTTCCACGACGAGTTCTCCCGTTTCATAGGGTTCCGCATCCGGATGGAGCCTGACGGCGCCGGGTGCGTCTGGCATGTCGACGCCCCCGCGGAGCTCCTCGGCGAGGACTGATCCGCCCGTTGCGGCGCGGGCGTGGGAGGAAGCGATGCGCGAACCGGACGCGAAGACGCCCCTCGTTCGCCTGCGCGGCGTCACCAAATCCTACGGCACCGGCGCCCTCGCCGCAGAGGTCCTCAAGGGCGTCGACCTCGAACTCGAAAAGGGCGAGTTCATGGTGATCTTCGGCCCCTCGGGGTGCGGCAAGACCACCCTCCTCAACATCATCGGGGCGCTCGACGCGCCCGACTCCGGATCGGTGCTCGTGAACGGCCTCGAGTTGAGCCGGATGCGCCGTTCGGAACTGACCGAATTCCGCAGGGCCGCGGTCGGCTTCGTATTCCAGTCGTACAATCTGCTCCCCACCCTCACGGCGCGGGAGAACGTCGAGGCGGCCCTCGAGCTGCTTCCCTTTTCGAGCCGGCGGGAGATGCGGGAGCGGGCGCGCGACTACCTCGGGCGGGTCGGCCTCGGCGGGCGCGACGACGCGTTCCCCGATCAGCTCTCGGGAGGCGAGCAGCAGCGCGTCGCGATCGCCCGGGCCCTTTCAAAACAACCCCTGCTGGTCCTCGCGGATGAGCCCACCGGCAACCTCGACGAGGCGATGGGCGAACGCATCGTCGATCTGATGCGCGAACTGAACGCCGCCGAGGGCGCGACCTTCGCGATCGTCAGCCACAACCCGCGCGTCGCGGAGAGGGCGGACAGGATCGTCCAACTCCGCAACGGCACGATCGCCGGCGCGTCCGGCGAAATGGGAGGGGAGGCGGCACCGCATCCCGTGCGGCGCGGGAGCGGCGCCCCGGCGCCGGATCCGCGCTGAACGGCGGCGCTCGATACGGGGCGATGCGCCCCCGTCGGCGGCCTCAATGAGACTACTGACCCGCAAGGCGTTCCGCGACCTCGGGGCGATGGGGCTGCGGGGGGTGATGGTGGCGCTCATCATCGCCTGTCAGTCCGCGATCTTCTCCGGGGGGTTCTCCGCCATGCGCACCCTCCGCCGCTCGGTCGACGGCTACTGCACCGCGCACAATCTCGCCGACCTCCAGGTCTCCTTCGCCCCGACGGGCGCCGGCCGCCTGCCGTCGCTGGAGGGTCTGGAGGGGATCGAAAAGGCGCTGCCCCGCCTGGTGCTCGGGGGGGCGATCCATCTCCCCGACGAAACGCTGCTCCCCGCGGCGGTCGTCTTCATCCGCGCCGGCGAAAACCCCGCGGTCAACACGCTCGATGTCGAGGAGGGGGCGTTCCCGGCCGGCGGCGGCGACGGCGTGATGATCGACCGGGGGCTCAGGGGCCGGGGCTACGGGGTGGGGGAGTCGATCACCGCCAGCGTGTACGGCGTCCGATCGACGCGGCCGATTGCCGGGATCTCCAGGAGCCCGGAGTTCCTCGCGAGCACGGCCACCCCCGAGCTGCTCGTCCCGATCCCCGGTTCGCTGGGCGTGATCTACGTCCCCGTCGAGTCCTGTGGGAGGGAGATCGGGGCGCTCTCCCGCTACGTCGGCGGCGCCGACCCGGTGAACCAGCTGCTCGTCACCTTCGGCGCCGCGGCGGGAGGGGGCGGACGGCCGTCTCGCGAAATCGAGCGGCGGGTGGTCGACCGTCTCTCCGCGGCGGGGGTCAAGATCGAGAGCGTCCTCCGGCGGGAGGACCAGTTCGGGATCGCGTTTCTCCGGCAGGACCTCAAGCTGTTCCGCTCCCTGGCCCTGGCCATCGTCGGGATCTTCAGCGTCGTGACGCTCGCCGCCACGGGGATTACCGTGCACCGGATCGCGGTCTCGCAGTCCCGCGAGATCGGCGCCCTGATGGCGCTCGGGTATCGGCCGGCGGCGATTGTCCGGTCCTATCTCTTCCTCGGCCTCCTGCTGGGGAGCGGGGGCGGGTTTCTCGGGCTCGCCGCGTCGCCCGCGGTGACCCGCCTCCTCGCCGGCACCTACGCCTCGGCGATGGACCTGCCGCCGCTCGCCCTCGCCTTCGATCCGGCGGCGATGGCCGCGGGGCTGCTCATCGGGGTGGGGGTGGCGTCCGTCGCCGGCGTCGCGCCGGTCCTCGGGCTGGCGAGACGTTCACCCGTCCAGGCGATCCGCGGGTCCGGGCGCGCCTTCGCTCTGCGCCGCTCCCCCTTCGTGGAAGCCGCGATGCGGCGGTGCGGCGCGATGCCGGGGACGCTCCCCCAGCGCGCGGCGGCGCGCAACCTGTTTCGCAGGCCCGGGCTGACCGCGGCCACCACCCTCCTCCTGGCGCTCGGGCTCGGCGTCACCGCCGGATTCGTCGTCACCCTCTCCTCCGCCATAGAGAGCAGCGCGTCCCTCTTGCGGCGCTACGGGTGGGACGTGGTCGCGGACTTCACGGGGCCCCGGGCCTGTCGCGAGGGGATCAGGCTGTGCGAGGAGGCGGGCCTCTCCGCCCCGGAGCCGTTCGTGAGCGGCTACGCGTCGGTGCGCGGCGGGGGAGGGGGCGCGGGCGAGTACCGGCTCGTCGGCGTTCCCGCACGGTCGCGGATGAGCCCGTTCCCCCTCGCCGAGGGAGGGGGCTTCTCCGGCGACGACGCGGACGAGATCATATTCAACACCGCCTTCGCGGACGCCCCTCCGCCGGCGCTCGGCGAGGCGGTGACGGTGAGGGCCGGGGGGCGGGAGCGGACGCTTCGGGTGGCCGGGCTCGTCAGCGTGCTCTCGATCCGGGACTGCTTCGTCCCGATCGAGACGGCGCGCCGCATCCTCGGCCTGCCGGGGAGATGCTCGGGGGTGATGGCGGAACTTGGCGAAACCGGCCGGGCGGATGCGGTGGCGCGGCTCTACGCGTCCGGGGAGGTCGGCCGGGTCACCGCAAAGGCGGAGCTCGAGGAGGCGATCGGCGGGCAGCTCGGGAAGGCGGTCGGGCTGATCAGGCTCGCCGTCGTCATCGGATCGATCGTCGCGCTCGCCGTCGTGGTCAACACGATGTCGATGCACCTGCTCGAGCGGGAGGTTGAATTCGCCGCGCTCATCGCGCTCGGGTACGGCCGTTTGCCGATCTCCCGGATGGTGCTAGCGGAGGTGGTCGCGATGGGGTTCGCCGCCCTTCTCATCGCGGTCCCGGTCGCGTTGGGGGTCGCCCGGTGCCTGAACGCGGCGCTGAGCCGCGTCTGGTTCCGCATCGACACCTTCGTCGGGATGGAGGAGTTCGCGGCGGCGCTCCTGATCCCGTTTCTGCTGCTCCCGCTCGGGGCGGCGCCCGCGCTGCGGCGCATCTTCGGGCTGGATGTCGCGCAGGCGGTCAGGAGACACGCGATCGAGTAGCCGCGGCCGGCGCTGCCCGGACGAAAAGAAGGCCGGGACAGTTCTCCCGGCCTTCTGTTCCGTATCCGCGTTCCGGTCAGCTCTTCCGATCCCCCGCGGGGCATTCCTCCTTCTTCTCCTTCCAGACCTCGATCGAGTAGCAGGTGAACTCCGCGGGTCCGGTCCAGTCTCCCTCGACCTCCATCTTCCTCCCGACCGGCAGCTTCTCGAGGGTCGTCTCGTCCCCGTTCTCGTCCTCGAACGTGCAATCCGCGGGGATTTTTACGGTGATGCCGGAGATGGAGAGCGTGCGCGCCCGCACATCCACCGCGTCGACCTTCGCCTGGATCTCGTAGTGCCGGAAATACTTGGCCACGAGCTGCGTCGCCGTGAACTCGCGAGGGCCGGTGAACGTGCCCGTCGCCTCGACGCCCCAGCCGACCCTCAGCCGCGACAGGCGGGAGGGGAAGATCAGGTCCCACAGTTTCGCGTCTTTGGTGATCACCGTGACGCCGGATATCTCGAGCGTCCCCTTCTCCGCGTCGATCGCGGTGATCTTCCCGTCGATCCGCGCGCCCGCGTACGCCGCCGTCGCGAGGAGAAGCATCGCGAGGCAGATGCCGCACCGCTTCGTCATCGCATCCTCCTTTTCCGCGGCGATTTCAAACGCCGCTTCTCGCGGCCGCGTTATGCCGGAGGGGCCGCGGGCCCCGTGTATTCCAACGGCGGCGAAACCCCCGCCGCCGCATACGCAACGCTAGCAAAGCGGCCGGGGGATATGCAAACGCATTCTGCGCGGGGAGGAGCACGCGCCGCGGCTGTCCCTCGCGCATACCCTGCCGGTCGTCCGCGATTCGACCGGGCGCTTCCCCGTCGGTGAGTTTCGAAACCGACGCCGGTCGCGCGGCAACGCGGCGCGTGCCGTCCGGGCCTCCGAGGCCATCGTGCGCCGGCCGGGAGCGCCCCCGCGCAGTAGCATCGGGCCGTCGCCGATCTCCCGGACTCGGGGGAATCTGGTACAATGTAAAAGAAGCGGCTCCGGTTCAGGCGCACGACAGAGGGCGTGGAGTTCCCATCGCGTGCGGCAACCGCGCGCGTGCCTCGCGTCGGCGGTTGCGGGGAGGAGCGGATGCAGAAGATGAACGTCAAGGCGGCGGCGATCGCGGCGGGTCTCACGTGGGCGTTCTACATCGTCTGCGCCGGGTGGGCCGCGGCTGCCGGATGGGGCGGCCGGATCGTGGATCTGTTCGGCTCCTGCTATATCGGATACGGGCCGACGATCCTGGGCGGCGTGTTCGGGGGGATCTGGGCGTTCTTCGACGGTCTTGTCGCGGGACTGATCTTCTCCCTGATCTACAACCGGGTGGGCGCCGCTCGCTGAGCCGCGGACGTCGCGGGTCCGCCCGCCGTTCGCGATGCGTCAGGCGCTGCGCGGGGCTTCGGATGCGGCGCTGTCTCGCGCGGGAGGAGCTGCTCCGATATATCCGGGAGACGTTCCCCGACGCCCTTCCCCGTGCTCGAATCGAGCGGAAGAGGGGCGGCGGTGCGAGGCGGCCGCCGGCGCGCTGAACGGCGCGGGCGGCGTCGGCTCGTTGGGCGGCAGTGGCGGGAGGGGGTCCGCGGGACGATGCGGCAGAAGAAAACGTGCATCTGTTTCGACTTCGATGGGACGATCGCGGACAGCTACCACCTGTTCCTCGAGAAGACCCGGCACGTGGCGCAGGAGCTCGGCTACCGGCCGATCTCCGACGCGCAGGCCGAGCATCTCCGGGGCCAGCACGTGCGCGACATCGTCGCGCAGTTCAGGATCCCGTACTACAGGGTGCCGTGGCTGGTGCTGCGCCTCAGGGCGGAGATGCGCGAGGGGATGGGGCGGGTGGCGCCGGTGGAGGGGATGCCCGGGGTGATCGCCGCGCTCAGGGGGCGGGGGTACATGCTCGGCATCGTCTCCTCCAACTGCGAGAGGATCGTGAAGGATTTCCTGGACAGGCACCGGATCCAGGTATTCGACTTCCTGGCCTGCAACTCGAACATCTTCGGCAAGGTGAGGACGCTGAGGTGGGTGCTCTGGAGGAAGCAGTTGCAGCCGGCGGAGACCGTGTACATCGGCGACGAACTGAGGGATGTCGAGGCGTCCAGGCATATCGGGATCCGTTTCGGCGCCGTCTCGTGGGGGTACAACACGCTCGAGAGCCTGAAACGACACTCCCCCGACTATGTGTTCGAGACGCCCGGGGAGATCCTCGAAGCCTTTCCCTGAACGGCCCCAGGGTGGCGCCTCGACCGTGCCCCGTTGCTCCCTGCCCGTTGAACGATCCAGCCGCGATGCCCCTCTTCGCACCAACGCGCCGCCTGAAATTCGCCTGCCATGTGGACAGCGCTATGGATCGGTGATACACTCGTCATTTTAATACCTTTTGCCACGTTGCCAGCGCAGAGGAAGGGGGGAATGATGCGGAGAGCGGCGATCCTGTCGGGCGCGGCGGTTAGTACCTTCCTTCTGGTCTTTGCCTTCGCCTGCGAGGCGCGGGCGGCGGAGGCGGGAACCAAGGTGCTCGTGCCGGCGGACGGACCCGCCGCCCTGGAAGCGGCGCGCCAGGGGTGGACGTGCATCGCGAGGCGGGGGGCGTACGATGTGTATCTCGTGCCCCCGGCGCGCCTGAACGCCTTCTCCTCCATCGAGGGCGTCCAGGCGAGGCCCGACTTCGACCAGATCCTCCTGCATCGCGGGCCGATCGACACCAAGAGCGCGGCGCCCGCCGCCGCATCCCCGCCTTCGGCGGGAGGGCGTTTGATGCTGGTGCAGTTCTCCGCGCCGCCGACCGACGCCGATCTCGAGCTTCTGGCGGGACAGGGGGCGCGCGTCGTCCAGTACATCCCCGAGAACGCCTACCTGGTCTGGGGAGACGACGCGGCCGGTGTCGCGCTGCGAAACGCGGCGGGCACCGGAGGCGCGGTCCAGTTCCTCGGCGACTACCATCCGCACTACGCCCTCTCCCCGCGTCTCGACGCGGCGTCGCGGGATGATGCCCCGGTCGCGGTGACCGTCCAGTTCTTCAACTACGGCCCGGGCGCCCTCGCCGACGCCGAACGGCTCGCCGCGGCGGCGGCGGAGCTGATCTCGCCGCCCCGCGAGGCCCTCGGCGGGAGGTACCTCAACGTCCGCCTCGCCGTGCCCGGCGCCCAGCTCCCCGGGATCGCGGGGCTTCCCGGCGTGGTGTGGGTTGAGCCGTACGTCGCCCCGACCCTCTCGTGCGAGCGCCAGGACCAGATCGTCGCCGGGAACCTCAACGCCGGCCTGACGCAGCCGTCCGCCCCGGGGTACCTCGCGTGGCTCGCCGGCCTCGGCTTCCCGACCACGCCGTCGTCGTACCCGATCGTGGACATCGTGGACGACGGCTTCGATAACGGCAGCGCCTCGAGCCCCGCGAACAGCGAGTTCAGGGAGCTGAACAGCGGCGCGCAGCCGTCCCGCGTGCAGTACGCGAATATCGCCTCCGGGGCGAGCGGCATATCTTCGCCCAACGCCGTCGCGGGGCACGGCAACATCAACTGCTCGATCGTCGGCGGCTACAACGACGGGGCCGGGACGCCCGCGAACGAGGACTCCGCCGGCTACAACTACGGCCTCGGCGTCTCGCCGTACGGGCGGATCGCCTCGACCAAGATCTTCACCGACGGCGGCGCCTGGGGGTACCCGACCGAGTCGACGATGGTGAACGCCCAGTTCGCCGCGGGGACGAGGATCAGCAGCAACTCGTGGGGGGCGTCCACCTCCGGGGACTACGACACCGACTGTCAGGCGTACGACGGGTGGACGCGGGACGCGCAAAGCGGCACCGCCGGACACCAGCAGATGCTCTTCGTCTTCGCCGCGGGGAACGACGGGCCCTCCTCCTCGACCGTCGGGAGTCCCGGCACGGCGAAGAACGTGCTCTGCGTCGGGGCGAGCGAGAACTACAACGCGATCGGGACGGACGGCTGCGGCGTCACCGACACGTCGGCGAACAGCGCCCAGGACATCGTCGGCTTCTCCAGCCGGGGGCCCTGCGGCGACAGCAGGGTCAAGCCGGACATCGTCGCGCCCGGCTCGCACATCATGGGGGCGGCGTCGTACGATCCTGCGTACGACGGGACGGGGGTGTGCACCCAGTACAGCCCCTCGGGGCAGACCAAGTACGCCGAATCGTCCGGCACCAGCCACTCAACCCCCGCCCTCGCCGGGTGCGCCTCGCTCGTCTACAATTTCCTCGGGCGCGTCCACTCGATCGGCGCGCCGAGCCCGGCGCTCCTCAAGGGCTACCTGCTGCACGCCGGGCGCCACCTGACCGGCGTCTCCGCCGGCGACAACCTCCCGAGCAACAGCCAGGGGTACGGGCTCGTCGACCTCGGCCTCGCGTTCAGCGAGGCGGCGCCGCGCGTGATGGTGGACCAGACGGTGGTGTTCGGCGACCCCGGCCAGACGCATTCGGTGAACGGGACGATCGCCGCGGCCGCCGAACCGTTCCGCGTCGCCCTCGTCTGGACGGACCCCCCCGGCGCGACCTCCGGCAACGCCTACGTCAACAACCTCGATCTCCAGGTGACGATCGACGGCGTCCTCTACCGCGGCAACAATTTCAGCCTGGGATCCTCGGTTTCCGGCGGGAGCGCGGACGTGCGCAACAACGCGGAGTGCGTCTTCCTCCCCGCGGGGACGACGGGGAACGTCACCGTCACGGTCGTGGCGACTGGCCTGGGCGGAGACGGCGTCCCGGGGAACGCCGACGCCACCGACCAGGATTTCGCCCTCGTGGTCTACAATCTCGCCGTCGGCCCGACGCCCACCCCGACGCACACCCCCACCGGCCCCACGCCGACGCCCACGCAAACCCCGACGCCCACGCCCCCCCCGTCGGTCATATGGTACGAGGATTTCAGCGACTCCAACGACGGCGACACGAGCCGGGCGGGATGGTGGACGGCGAGCGGGTATCCGTGGGGCCACTGGTGCGTGCAGACCGTCTCGGGCAACCGGCACTTCTCGGGCAACCGGCTCGCGAACACCTGCCTCTGGACCAGCGCAACGATCGACCTACACCTGTACGCCGATATCTCGATCTCCGTCGACATCGCGGAGACCGGCACGATGATCGGCGACGATTACATCGCGGGCTTCTACGAGATCGACGGGGGCTCCCCGACGCTCTTCTTCGTCCAGTACGACGACTGCGGCGCCGCGTGGATCAACCGGTCGATCACGGGGTTGAACGGCGATACGCTGGTGATCTATCTCCAGGCCCTCACGACGGATGCCGACAAGACGTGGCGGTTCGACAACGTCAGTGTGAGCGGCACCCTGACCGGCCCGACGCCCACCCCGACGTCGACCCCCACCGGTTCCACGCCGACGCCCACCCTTACCCCCACGTTTACGCCCACGATCACCCCCACGGCGATGCCGACATGGGCGTACCTGTCGAATCCCAGCTTCGAGGACGACGCGAACCTGCTCCCCTGGACCAAGGTCGGGACGGCCTCCATGATCGTCCGGTCCGCCGCCGTGGCATGCCACGGCTCGTACTCGTGCAGATTCACTGACCCGACCGGCGTGTACGACGGCCGCGGTATCCGCTCCAATCTTTTTGCCGTCACCGCGGGGAAACAGTACAACTTCTCAGGGTCCTTCTACGTCGCCTACGCCGCCGGGGCCATCGGCGACACCAGGATGCGCCTCCGGGTCGAATGGAGGGACGCAGCCCAGGGGATCATCTCGCTGTACCCGGGGACGACCGGCTGGAGCAACTCGGCGTTCAACGTCTGGGAGACGAAATCGTATGCGTCGGTCACCGCGCCGGAAAACGCCGCGTACGCCGACCTGCTGATCGACTGCAAGGAGGACGTGAGCAACGCGAACTCCGTCTACGTCGACTGCGTGGCGTTCGACGAGGTGCCGGGGACGCCGACCCCGACCCCGTCTCCGACCCAAACGGAAACCCCCACGCCGGGCCCCACGCCGTGCGCCGAGGCGCTCACGATCGGAAACATCACGAACCTGGAGATCGCGACGACGCGGTCGAGCACGGACGGCGGGTGGTTCTTCTACTTCGGCCTGGCGAGTACACCGGGAGTCTATCCTGATTGTTTCGGCATCGTGAATGACAACAGCAATGATTTCACGGACGGGGGCATCTACACGCCGCAGCCGGTGGGTCTGTGGGTGGGGCGCGATTCGGAGGACATCGCAATCGAGGCGGGAGACTATGTGACGGTGACATATGATGGTGGGCAGACGAAGAACGTATATCTGCCTCAGATAACAGGCGGGGATGATCGGAACCTGTACATCGGGTCGGACGGGTCGACGTACTGGGACAGGGATCTGTGCGATCTCGCCCAATCGTCCCCGATCGAGGCGTTGATTCAAATCAACTACCAGCCGGCCGGGGAATCGGTGTCGCCCGTCTTCCCCTATGTCGACAGCGGCGCCCCGTACAGCGGCCACGGCTGGGCCCACTGGGGCTGGTGATAGGCCTCACGGGCGTAGTTGTCTTTACGCTCGCTTTTCGACTACATGGGCGACCCCGAGTCCGTACACATTCTCCCGCCCCGCCGACTTCGATGCCGGGTCGTACGCCAGGCAGGCATTCGGGATCGCCGGTGGCAGAACGTCTTGAAGATTCGGCTCCTCTTCGAGCCGAAATCGGCCGTTTACATCCCTGAGTGGCAGTGGCACGCGATCCAGAAGTTCCGGACGCGCCGGGACTGCCGCGTCGAGATGCGGATAGAGACGACCGGCCGCAAGGAACTGATCCGCTGGGTGCTGTCCTGGATGCCGGACGTAAAAACGCCGGCCCCCAACATCCTCCGGGACAGGATCGTGGAGAAGCTCCGAAATGGGCTGCGGGCTCAGGAATAAAAGAACACCCCGCTGAACGCGGGACAGCATTTTGTTCCTGCCTCCCTTGTACGCCGCGCGGCGCGGCAGGACCGGCTCAGTTCAGCGTGAACGGGGTCCGGTGGACCGAGCCGATGTAGTTGTACGCGCCCGACGCCGTCACGGGCTGGGCCGCGTTCACCCCTCCCCCCTCGAGGTAGTACGTCCCCGGCTTCAAGTGCCACCACTGCAAGCCGCCTAGCCTGAGCCCGTCGATGCCGGTCGTGGTGATCGGGTACCGGGAGTACGGCATCGGCCCAGCGTAGAGCATCGACCACGCGGTGAGATAGTAGGTGCCGTAGTTCGGCGTCACGACCCTGACGAACGGGTAGAACGACGTCGAGATGGCGTCCGCGTAGCCCCAGATGTACATCGTGTCGTCCTCGGCGGAGAAGCTCGTCTCGTTCGTGCCGAGGCGCACGGGCGGACGCGGCGTGGGCGTGGCGCTGCCGAAACTCACGTTCGCCGTCTGCCACAAGTAGTTGTAGTACGGTTCCGGACTGTGGGTGGACCTGCAGTCGTAGTCGATGTCCATACTGAGCCGGAAGAGGCCTTTCGGCCGGAGGCCGCTCGCCGTGCCCCAGCTGTTGAGCAATATCCAGTAGCGGTTCCCCGGTTCGTCGTTGTACCCGACGCAGAGGACGGCGTGCCCCAGCCGCTTCGAATCATACTTGTTGCAATAGTCGTCGAAAGTCCATACGGCGGACTCGTTGTTGCTGCTCCACCACAAGTCGAAGGCGAGCCAGTCGGCCTGGTTGCTCACGAAGAAGGCGAGGAAGACGGCCTTGTTCTGGTTCAGGACGTTCTTGATGTTGCTGATCGCCGTCTCATTGCCCACGCCGTGCGTTTCAATCCTGGTTTCCTGGATCGAGACGATCTTGTACGAGGGGGAGGTCGAGACGGAGCCGCACGCCGTGTGGCACGTGCCGTCGCCGTCCTGCCAGTCCGCGTTCGAGTTGGACCAGGGGATCGCCCTCCCGGTCGCGGTGTAGAAATCCGCGAAATCGGACAGAAACCCCACGTCGCAGCACGTCTTCCCGATCACGGAGGATTGGCACGAGTTGATGTACTGCACGGAGAGTCGCTTGTAGATGCCCTTCTGCACCGCGAGGGCGACCTCCATAATGCCGGTCCCGGTCCACGCCCAGCAGTTGCTGCACTTTCCCTGATTCCGCTGCGCCGCGTCGTACGTGAGGTAGCCGAGGACGCTATTCGAGCCCCGCTTCGGCTTGATCGCGGGGTCGATGTACGCCTTCGGAGCCGACTCGAAGCTCTCGACCCACTGGCGCATCGTGGCGTCGTCCATCACCATCGCCGGGTGCTCGCCCTGCGCCGCGAGCGGCGCGGCGAGCGCGAGGAGCGCCGCGGTCAGCGCGAGCGATGCGAGGGACCTTTTCATAAAACCTCCTTGCCGCTGCGGCAGCGGCGGGGGTAGTGATAAGAAATATCATTTCCCGATCCCATTGAATTGCATTGATAAGAAATCGTTTTTTCCTGATTCCCGTTGGCCGTCCTGCTTATGAGGCAAAGAAGGTGCTTTTAAACGCATTATCACTCAAACCTGTCCGGGAGGTAAACGGGAAACCATAAAGGAAATCGACATTGATTTATGATTGACACTCAATCACGGGAGATTTAGCATCAAGACCGTAATGATTATGAATAATCAACAGCTATAGTGCCAGTTCATGCGAGAGGGCGAATATGAACAGGAGGGCGAATATGAACAGAATGATAATGATACTGATGGTTGCGCTGGTGGCGTTGGGCGGGACATGCTATGCGGATTCGATAGTTCTTTACCCGAATGGAGATCATCAAGCGGATCTCTATCCGGTCCCTACCCAGGCGCATTATCTCAACGTGAAGGATTGGAGTGATGACAACTACAATGGTTCTATCTGGGCCGGAGTGATAAAGCGCGACCTATACACGCTGGATAATCACGCTTCAGCGAGTGGGGTAATCAACAGCGTCACCGTCTGGTATCGGATGCAAACCACCTCTTCGAGCTATGGCCGGCACGTGCTTTATACGAATGGCACGATTATCGAGGGCGAAGTTGTACAGCCGGAAACGCCCACGACTTTATACAAGACATACAACACAAATCCAGTAACCGGCAACCCGTGGACGTGGGCGGAGATAGATTCCCTCATCATCGGCGCGGATTTCTATTTTGGTTCGGGGACCTATCCCGCGATCGGCCTGGAATACGCCTACGTCATGTACACTCCATACACGCCGACTCCGACCCAGACCCCCACGCGGACGCCGACTCGAACGCCTACGCAGACTCCGACACCGACGGTCACAGAGACGCCGACCGAGACGCCGGCAATAACCGAGACACCTACTGAAACGCCGACGGAAACACCAACTGAGACGCCGACGGTCACAGAGACGCCGACAGAAACGCCGACAGAGACGCCGACGATCACAGAGACCCCGACAGAAACGCCGACAGAGACACCGACGGTCACAGAGACGCCGACCGAGACGCCAACTGAGACCCCGACGGTCACAGAGACGCCGACGGTCACCGAGACGCCGACGGAAACGCCGACAGAGAC
>JAAYCL010000025.1 GCA_012729785.1 Chlamydiota bacterium
CATAACCAGCATGCCCTTCCAGGTCACTTTGCCCCCCTTCCCCGTCACGGAAAGCGGGCAGTTTACCAACTCCCGAATAGGACATTTTAACTTTGCACGAATAGGACATTATCGTATTGCGATTACAGATATTCGCGCGGCCATGATATTCGCGCGGCCAATCGCGCGTTCAGACGACCCGCAGGCGCGATGCGCCGTCTCCCCCCGCCGCCGCCCCGCTTCAACGACGGGGAGGAGCGGGGGATCCGCCTGTTGCGGGCGGGGCCGCGGGGGCGAGCAGAACCGCGGCGCGCGGCCGAATGTCGAGGTGGAAGAGGATCGCCCGGCGGAGCATCTCGGCGGCCTCCGCCGCCTGCCGCCGGTCGGGCCTGACGCGGAACCCCGCGGTCGGGCGCGTCCGGCGCAGGCGGCGGAGAAACGCCACGGTGCCGGGGGTGACGCCGAGGGCGTCGCGGAACCGGGGCGCGCAGCGGCCGCAGATCGTCCCCCCCGCCGCGGCGGAGAAGACCCGCCGCACGCCCGCGGTCGAATGGCAGGAGACGCACCGGTCGAGGCGCAGGGAGTAGCCGAGGATGGTGAGGAGGCGGAGCTCGAAGCAGGCCCTGACGAGCCCAGGGTCGGCGTCGGTGCAGGAGGCCTCCAGCGCCTCCCCGAGGAGCCGAAAGACCGCGGGGGATTTCGCGGCGAGCCCCGTCCCCGCATCGACGAGTCCCGCCAGGGAACAGGCGAGGGCGAAGCGCGAGAGGTCGGTCCGCAGCGGCTCGAAGGAGTCGAGGATGTCGCACTCCCCGAGGATATTCAGCCCGCGGCGCGGGTTGTCGTAGTAGGTCAGGGCGCAGCGCGTGAACAGCTCGAGCCGCCCGAGGAACGGGCTCCTCCTGCGGCGGGCGCCCTTCGCCAGAAGGCTGAGCCGGCCCGCACGGTCCGTGAAGGCGGTGAGGATGATGCTCGACTCGGTGAAATCCCGACGATGCAGGATGATACCCCGGACGGAATGGATCATGGTGATCGGATGCACGCGGCAAGAGGAAAGCCGGGATTGTGCCTGGAGCTTACGGCTTGGAGCGTAGAGCTATTTCCTCACCCCCCTGATCTCCAGCGTGCGCACGCTCCGCTTCGTGGCGTCGAGAACCTTGAACGAATACCCCCCCCACTCCATCAGTTCCCCGGCGGCGGGCACGCGGCCGCAGAAGGCGCAGACGAAGCCGGCGAGCGTGTCGTACTCCTGTCGTTCGGGCACGTCGATGCCCAGCTCCACGCGCGCGTCGTTGACCGAGAGCTGCGCGTCGACCCGGTAGACGCCGTCGCCGACCTTCTCGTAGTGGCGCTCGTCGAGCGGATCGTACTCGTCCTTGATCTCCCCGACGATCGCCTCGAGGATGTTCTCCATCGTCACGAGGCCGGTCGTGACCCCGTACTCGTCCACGACGATCGCCATGTGCGTCTGGCGCTTCCGCATCTCCGCCAGCAGGGCGCGGGCCCCGTTCGTCTCCGGGACGAAGAGCGGCTCGCGGGCGAGAACCCCCACCTTCGTCTCCGCCCCGCCGGGCTCCGCCAACCGCACGAGGAGGTCCTTCGACAGGAGCACCCCCACGATGTTGTCGGGGCTCTCGCGGTAGATCGGGATCCGCGACAGATGCTCTGCCCGGACGAGTTCGATCGCCCTGGCGAGCGTCTCCTGTTCCGAGAGGCACCGCATCGCGACCCGCGGCGTCATGATCTCGCGCGCCTCGATCTCGTGGAACGCGAAGATGCGCCGCACCATCTTCTTCTCCTCCTCGGAGAGCATCCCCGCCCGTTCGACGCCGCCCATGCACTGTTCGAGCTCGCTCCGCAGGGGCAGGGCTGAGAAACGGAGCGGGGGGCGCCCGAGCATCTTCAAGGCGAGGTTCATCAGCGCCTGGGATCCGGTCGAGAGGGGGCTGAGAACGGCGCCGATCGTCCGGATGAGGGGCATCAGGTTGAGGCCGATCTTCTCCCCCGCGAGCTGCGCCCACGCCGAGGGGATGAGGCTACCCGGGAAGGCGATGAGCACCGTCGAGGCGACGAGGGCGATGATGAAGACGTACGGCGGGAGCGAGCGCTCCTGGATGAGGGAGGCGACCAGCAGGGCGAGCGCCACGCAGGAGATCCGGCTGATCACGCGGAACGACCAGATGATCTGCTGGGAGTGCGTGATCCAGTACTCCACCCCCGCGGCGGCCCTCCCGCCGCCCTGTCTGATCTTCCAGAGGCGCTCGATCGATATCCCCTGGAGCGCGGCGCTGCCCAGGGTGCAGAAGAAGACCACCGACAGGAACGCGGCGGCGGAAAGCCAGGTGAGCATTCGGCCCCTTTCCTTTACCCGACCCGGCAGTAGAGCCGGTAGAGCAGCAGCGTGACGACGGCGCCGAGGAGCGCCCCGAGAACGGCCTCGGAGACCGTGTGGATGCCGGACGCCACCCTGCCCTGCGCGACCATCAACGCCAGCAGGTAGGCCAGGAACAGCGCCGGGAACGACGACGGGACGAGGATCGCGACGAGGGTCGCCGCGGCGAAGGCCACGGCGGCGTGCGCGCTCGGCATCCCGCCGCGGAGCGGCGTCCCGCGGCGGGACGCGATCTTGATCCCCACCGCCGCCATCATGACGACCAGCAAGGCGAGGAACACGGCGTGGAGCGACAGGCTCCTGACCGCCTCGGCGCCCGCGAGGATCGACGGTTCGACGCGCCGGGCGAAGACGAGGTAGCCGATGATCGTCGCGTTGACGGCCGCGAGCAGCGCCGCCCCGGCGCCGATATCCTTCACCAGCCGCGCGAGCGGGTGGTAGGTCTCGCTGATCAGGTCGATGGTGAGCTCCGCCGCGGTGTTGACCATCTCCGCGAAGAGCATCAAGAAGATGGCGAGGCAGACGAAGAGGAAGTCGATCCTCGGCAGGTCGAGGACGAGGGCCAGCACCAGCACCAGGGCGCCGGCGGTGAAGTGGATGCGCATGTTGCGCTGCGTCTTGAGGACGTAGACGATCCCCTCGATGGCGCAGTTGAAGCTGTCGATCAGCCGGTTGCGCTCCATAGTCCCTTCCGCACGATCTCCTCGACGAGCACCCGCTGCCGCCGCTCCATCCGCTTCCGCGCCCCCGCGGTTTCGTCGTCGTAGCCGCACAGGTGCAGGATCCCGTGCACGAGGTAGAGCAGCAGCTCCTTCCCGCTCGAGGTCCCGGCGGCGCGCGCGAAGGCCTGCGCCCGCCGCGGCGAGATCACCACGTCCCCGATGAGCCGCGGACGCCCGCGGAGACCGGCCCCCTCGAGCGGGAATGCGAGCACGTCGGTGCCGCGGTCGACCCCGCGGTACCGCCGGTTGAGACTGCGCATGAGGCGCTCCCCCGCGAAGAGGACGCCGAGCTCGCACCCCTCCGGGCGCCGCTCCCGGCGCAGCACGTACGCCGCGGCCCGCCTGACCGCGGGCGCGTCAATCAGGGTCGCCCTGACCCTGCTCTCCACCCTGATCCTCATCGTCCCCGCCCCCCGGCGTCGGGTACTTCACCCGCGCGTGGAACGTGCTCGTGAGCACGTGTTCGAACCTCTGGATGATCAGCCGGACCTCGTTGAAGGTGAGGTCGCACTCGTCGAGCTGGCCGTCGGAGATGCGCGTATAGACGATCTCCCTGACGAAGTTGCCGATCCGCCCCGGCGTGGGGCGGCTCAGGCACCGCGACGCCGCCTCGACCGCGTCCGCGAGCAGGATGAGCGCGGTCTCCTTGCTCCGCGGCTTCGGGCCGGGGTAGCGGAAATCCTCCTGCGCCACCTCCTCCCCCTCGGCCCGCGACTTCTGCTCGGCGCGGTGGTAGAAGAAGTAGACGAGCCCGGTCCCGTGGTGCTCCTGGATCGCCCTGACGATCATCGGGTTGAGCTTCCAGGTGAGGGCGATGTCGACCCCGTCCTTGACGTGCGAGAGGATGATCAGGTTGCTCATGCTCGGATTCAGCTCGTCGTGCTTGCTCTCCTCGAACAGGGCGTTTTCGACGTAATACTCCGGCTTCAGGATCTTCCCGATGTCGTGGAAGTAGGCCCCGACCCGGACCTGGAGCGGGTTGGCACCCACCGCCTCCGCGGCCGCCTCCGCGAGGGTGCCCACGATAAGGCTGTGGTGGTAGGTGCCGGGCGCCTTGATGAACATCTCCTTGAGGAGCGGGTGGTTCAGATCCGCCAGCTCCAGCAGCCGAAAGTTCGTCGCCAGGTTGAAGGCGTACTCGAGGATCGGCAGAACGCTGCCCGCGAGAAACGCCGACAGCATCCCCGAGACGAGCCCGCCCGCCGCGCGGAATCCCGACGTGGCCGACACGATATTGAGATCGGAGATCGCGTCGAGGGCGCCGATGGTGATGATGTTCCCGAGCGCAACCGTCGCCCCCGCCCTGACGAGATCGCTCCGCCGGCGCACCCCGAGGGAGGCGTAGATCGCCAGGATGCCGCCCACGGTGCTCACGAGGGTGTACGGGAGGCTGAATCCCTTCATGATCCCGACGAGGAGGGCGAGGAGCGCGACGAAGAAGAGCGCGAGGGTGTGGCTGAGGAGGAGGGTGAGGAGGATCCCCGCCATCGGGACGGACACCGCGGCGAAGTAGTGGAACAGGTTGTTCCAGGAGGATTGTATCGCGCCGAACGGGATCAGCGAGATGCCGCGGGATATGAGGAGCGCCCCGAGCATGATCAGGGAGAGCAGCAGCAGGGACGAGTTGCTGTCGTAGAGGACCGGCTGGTAGTTCATCAGGTAGCGCCGAGAGAGGATGAGCAGCATCACGACGAGGAGGGCGAGGCCGAGGATGTCGTAGAGCTGCTGCCGCATCTTCGTCGGGCCGGGTTCGGCCTCCGCCCGGCTCTGCAGGTAGGCGGCGTACAGCTCCATCTGCCCGGCGGTCACCTCGTACCCGCGCTCGATGATCTTGCTGCCCGCCTGGACCCTGCTGATCACGGGGGCGATGCGTTCGGCGGCGCGATCGCGCTCGCGCTGCGTCAGCGTCTCGTCGTAGGTGATGCTCCGCTCGCAGCAGGCGTAGAGGAGCCCGACGGCGGCATCCCGGCTGCGCCGGTCGCGCGGGAAGACCACCGCCGCCCATCGCTCCGCGGCGGCGCGGGCGGCCTCGCGGAGGGCCTCGCGGTGCCGCTCGCGCTCCGGCGCCTCCCCGCCCGCCGCGGCGATGCGCGCCGCGTCGGCGACGATCGTGGCCTCGGGCCCGCCGAAGGTGGCGAGCAGCTCCTCCATCTGCGTCGCGATCCGCTCCGGTTCGGCCGCCGTGCCGAGAAGCTCGACCGCGTGCGCGTCGAAGCCGGCCTCCGCCTCCGTCACCGCCGCCCCGGGGGGCTTCGCAACGGGGGTGCGGTTCTTGCGCGCCGCGTCGGCGGCCCTGATCGACTCGGCGAGGCCCTGCGCGCACTCCCGGAGCTGCACGGCGGAGAAGCTGTAGAACGGGAGCACCTTCTGGGCGGCCTCGCGCCGCAGCCGCTCCGTCTGCTCCCGGTTTTCGTAGACGAAGCCGCTGTCGGCGAAGACGTCCTTGGGGGCCGGCTGCCCGACGAACAGGTCGATGGTCTCGCGCGAGGGGGCCTGTCCCATCGAAACGATCCAGACGCACCCGGCGAAGCTCGCCGCCGCGATCAGCGTCTTGACGAGCGGCCCCTTCTCGAACGCGGTGCGGAGCGGCCCCGCACGGAACTTCTTCCGGAGCCGCCCGCCGGCCACCCCCTGCCGGCGCAGCCGATACCAGGTCAGGAGCTTCATCCGGTCACGCCCCCCTCCCGCCGCGCCCCTTCCCGTTCCCGGCGCGCGCGTACGCCTTGACGATCCTCTGCACCAGCTCGTGCCGCACCACGTCCCGCTCGGTGAGGTAGGCGAAGCGTATCCCGTCGACCGCCCGGAGCACCGACTGCACCTGCACGAGGCCCGAGGCGCGGTGGCCGGGGAGATCGACCTGCGTGATGTCCCCGGTGACGACCGCCTTCGATCCCGGGCCGAGCCGCGTGAGGAACATCTTCATCTGCTCCGCCGTGCTGTTCTGGGCTTCGTCGAGGATGATGAACGAGTCGTTCAGCGTCCGCCCCCGCATGTAGGCGAGCGGCGCGACCTCGATGAGGCCGCGCTCGATATGCCGCGCGACCTGCGCCGGATCCATCATGTCGTAGAGCGGCCTGAGGTACGGCGTGATCTTCTCGTGCAGGTCGCCAGGGAGAAAACCGAGCGACTCCCCCGCCTCGACCGCGGGACGCGTCAGGATGATCCGCCCCGCCCGTTCGTCGACGAGGGCCTCCACCGCCATCGCCATGGCGAGGTAGGTCTTCCCGGTGCCGGCGGGCCCGATGCCGAAGACGATGTCGTTCCCGCGGATCGCATCGACGTACGCCTTCTGCCCCTCCGTCCTGGGCGTCACGAAGATCTTCTTCGACGGGACGCGTATCCTGTCGGAGAGAAACGCCTGCATCTCCCCCTCCCGGCGGCGGGCGACGGCGCGGATCGCGTAGGCGATGTCGTCCCTGCGGATCTCCCTGCCCAGGCGCGCGGCCTCGGAGAGTTCGCCGAGGACCGTCCGGCACCTCCCGACCCCGGGGCCGTCGCCGCATATCTTGACGGAGGTGCCCCGCGCGACAACGGTCACGCCGAACGCCTTCTCGAAGGCCCGCAGATGCTCCTCGCGGCCGCCGCAGACCGCGCCCGCCTGCTGCGGCGTGTCGAAATCGAGGCGAAACTCGGCCATCGCGCGTCGATCCCCCCGGAGCGCCTCTCAGCCCCCGATCCGGATATGAAGCTCCTTCAGCTGCGCGGGGCTCACCGGGGAGGGCGAGCCGGTCATCGGGCACGAGGCCTTCTGCGTCTTCGGGAAGGCGATCACGTCCCGGATGGTCTCCCGCCCCGCCATCAGCATCACCAGCCGGTCGAGCCCGAGCGCGATCCCCGCGTGGGGCGGGGCGCCGTGTCGAAGCGCGGCGAGGAAGAAGCCGAAACGGTCCTCGACGACCTTGTCGTCGAGCCGGAGCAACGCGAAGATCCGGCGCTGGAGCCCCTCGTCGTGGATCCGCACGCTCCCGCTGCCCAACTCGCACCCGTTCAGCACGAGGTCGTACGAGGAGGACCGGACCCGGAGCGGTTCGGTATCGAGGAGCGCCTCCTCCCCGGCCTTCGGTGCGGTGAACGGATGGTGCTCGCTGTCGAGGCGCTTCTCCTCCTCGTTCCAGGTGAAGAGCGGGAACTCCGTGATCCAGGCGAACCTGAACTCCCCGGCGGCGGCGAGCGTGAGCTCGCGGCCGAGACGGTTCCTTATCGCGGAGAGCGTCGCGCGGGCGACCGGCGGGGCGGCGGCGACGAGGAGGATGAGGTCGCCCGCGGCGGCGGCGAGAGCGCCGCGGAGCCCGGCGAGCTTCTCGGCCCCGAAAAACTTCGCGATCGGCGACTCGAGAGACTCCGCCCCCACCCTGAACCAGGCCAGTCCCCCGGCCCCCTGCGCCGTCGCGAAGGCGGTCAGCCCGTCGAGCGCGGAGCGCGACCAGCTTCCGCAGCCCGGGGCCGCGAGCCCCTTCACGCACCCGCCCTCCGCCAGCGCCGACTCGAAGCCGCGGAACGCGGAGCCCCCCATGATCCCGGTGACGTCCTTGAGTTCGAGGCCGAATCGGAGATCGGGCTTGTCGGTCCCGAACCGTTCCATCGCGTCCAGGTGGGCGATGCGCGGAAACGGAACGGGCAGCTCGACGCCGAGCGTTTTCGAGAAGACGCGGGCGAGCATCCCCTCCACCACCTCGAAGACGTCCTCCTCCCCCGCGAAGCTCATCTCCAAATCCACCTGCGTGAACTCGGGCTGGCGGTCCGCCCGCAGATCCTCATCCCGGAAGCATTTGCAGATCTGGAAGTAGCGCTCCATCCCCCCGACCATGAGGAGCTGTTTCAGGAGCTGGGGCGACTGGGGGAGGGCGAAGAACGTTCCCGGCTGCGTCCGGCTCGGGACGAGGTAGTCGCGCGCGCCCTCGGGGGTGCTCTTGGTGAGTATCGGGGTCTCGATCTCGAGGAACCCGCGCGCGTCGAGGTAGTTCCTCGCCTCGAGCGCGGCGCGATGCCGCGTCTCGAGCGCTTTCTGGAGCCCGGGCCGGCGGAGGTCCAGATAGCGGTAGGCGAGCCGCAGATCCTCGCCCACCTCCCCCTCGTCCTCCACGGAAAAGGGGGGCGTCTGCGCCCGGGCGAGCACCGTCAGCGTGTCCGCGAGCAGTTCCACCTCGCCGGAGGGGAGTTTCGGGTTCTCGGTCCCGGGCGGGCGGCGGCGGACCGCGCCCGAGACGGCGATCACGTACTCCCCGCGCAGCGACTCCGCGCGGGCGTGGATCTCCGCCGACGCCTCCGGGTTGAAGACGACCTGCGCGAGACCGCTCCGATCGCGCAGATCCGCGAAGATGAGGCCGCCATGATCCCGCCGCCGATGGACCCAGCCGCAGAGGGAGACGCGCTCCCCCGCGTGCCCGGCGTTCAGCGCCCCGCACCAGTGCGTCCGCATCGTCATCGCCCGCCGCCCCCGCCGCCGCACAGCCCCGCGAGCTCCGCGGGGACGCGGTCGAGCGGCATCTCCCGCTCCTGCCCGGTCCGCATCTCCTTCAGCGTCGCGGCGCCGCGCGCCCGCTCCCGCGCGCCGAGAAGGAGCGCGAACGGGATCCCGCGCCGCCCGGCGCGGCGCATCTGGCTCTTCAGGCTCCCCCCCTCCCCGTCCATCTCGGCCCCGACGCCCGCCGCCCTGAGCTCCCTGAGCATCCGGCGCGCGACGGGCATCGCGTCGGGTTCCCACGCCACCACGGCGACCGTGACGCCGCCCGCGTCCCGGGAGGCGGCCCCCTGCTCCTTCATCACCATCAGCACCCGCTCGATCCCGGTGCCGAACCCCACCGCCGGCGTCGGGGGTCCTCCGAGCAGTTCCACGAGGTCGTCGTAGCGCCCCCCGCCCCCCACCGCGTTCTGCGCGCCGAGCTCCCCGGCGACGATCTCAAAGGTCGTGCGCGTGTAGTAGTCCAGCCCCCGCACGAGCTCCGGTTTCACGGTGTAGCGGACGCCGGCCTCGTCGAGGAGGCCGAGCACCGCGTCGAAATGGCCGCGGCACCGGGCGCAGACGTGCTCCTTCACCCGCGGGGCCGCGGCGATGATCTCCGCGCAGCCGGGCTGCTTGCAGTCGAAGACCCTGAGCGGGTTCGTCTCGGCGCGCCGGCGGCAGTCCCCGCAGAGCGCCGCCTTTCTCTCCGCGAGGTGGGCGGCGAGGGCCGCGCCGTACCCGGGGCGGCACTGCCGGCAGCCGACGCTGTTGATCATCGTGGCGACCCGCTCGATGCCGAGCATCGCGTAGAACTGCAGCAGCATCTGGATCGTCTCGGCGTCGGCTGCCGGCGCGGCGGCGCCGATCGTCTCCGCCCCGAACTGATGGTGCTGCCGGTACCTCCCCGCCTGCGGTTTTTCGTAGCGGAAGACGGGGCCGAGGTAATAGAGCCGGGCGGGCGTATCGGCGCGGCCGAGCGAGTTCTCGAGATAGGCCCGTATCACCGGGGCGGTCCCCTCGGGCCGGAGGGTGAGGCTGCGGCCCGAGCCGTCCTTGAAGGTGTACATCTCCTTCCGCACGATATCCGTGGCTTCCCCGACGCCCCTCACGAACAGGTCGGTGCTCTCGAAGATCGGGGTCCGGATCTCGCCGAACCCGTAGAGCCCCGCGACGCGGCGCGCCGCCTCCTCGACGCCGCGCCATCGCGCCGCCTCGTCGGGCAGCACGTCGAAGGTTCCCCTCGGTTTGAGCAGGTTCATCCCCTCCGCTCCATCGCGCGCGACGCGTGCGCTAGGCGGGCTTCTCCACCCTGGCCTTCATGATCCGGCCCGGTTTGAAGTCCGGCACCCGCTTGGCGGGGATGCGGACCTCCTGATCCGGCTTGTTGGGGTTGCGCCCGAGCCGCGCCTTCCGGGTGCGGACCCGGAACACGCCGAAGTTCCTCAGCTCCACCGCCTCGCCCTTCTCCATGCTCTCGACGATGTAGTCGAGCAGCTTCTGGATCACCTCCCTGACCGCAAGCTGGGTCAGGCCGGTCTCCGTGGAGATCCGGATCGCCAACTCCCTCTTCGTCATTGCGGCCCCTCCTTGCCGTGCGCCGGGCCTTGTGCGCGAAAGGCCCGGTTCCCCCCCTGCGCTCACACCCCCGCCGCCTTCAACGCGATGAACAGGGCCACTATGGCCGCCACGAGGGCAAGCAGTTTGAGCGGCCACGATCCCAGCGCCCGGAGCAGGAGGATGCGCGGCCTGTGCAGCGTCTCGAGGCTGCGCCTGCGGCCCTCGAGCGCCCCGAGCATCCCCCTGAGCTGGACCTCGGCGTGCCCCTGCACCTCGATCAGCTTCTTCCAGTGCGGCTCCGGCATCTGCACCGCTGCGGCGAGCGAGTTCAGTCTGCCGAGAAGCTGCATCACCTCGTCATCGGAGTGCACCGGTATCTCGAGCGCGGTCATCAACTCCGGGTAGCGCTGGACGAGGGCGTTGCGCACCGCGAGGAACTCGGCCGCCGCGTCCCCCGGCGCCGCCGGACCCGCCTGCCGCGCTCCCGCGGCCCGCTCGAAGAGGGCGTTCCAGTCCGCGATGAACGCGCCGGCGGCCTCGATCTGCTGCGCAAGGACAGGATCCTTCATGCTCGTGGAGCGCCGCTCCCTTCTCTGCGGGCGGTCAACGGACGGTTCACGCGGGCGAGTGCGGTTAAAACTGCTTGCCGCCGTTGCGTTTCCAGCGTTTGCACTCTACCACGCCCCCCCCGCGGGGTCAACGGCAAATTATTTCTTCGCGGCCGAGCCCGGGCAGCGCCTCGGGCGGCGCGCAGGAGGCGATCGCCCGCAGCCGCGGGAACGCCTCCAGCAGCGGCGGGGGGACGGCGACGCGCCCCCCCCGAAGGCGCGCCGCAAACTCCAGCGCGTTGCAGACCGCCTTCCCCCGGTAATGGTTGTTCAGTATGACGAAGACCCGCCCCTCTCCCGCCGCGTAACCCCGTATGCGCGCCGCCCACGGATCGAGCTCCTCCGGAGCGTACAGGTAGTCGTACCGGGCGTCCCGCCCCGCCCCCTCGCGGAACCAGTTCTCGCGGTTACGGCCGTGGAGGCGGACGTAGCCGACGCGCGCGGTGCGGTGGGCGACCGGGGGCATCGACGAGGGGAACCGCGGCTGGTCGATCGCGCAGAGGCCCATCCCCCGTTCCGCGAAGAAGCGGCGCGCCGCGGGCGTGTCCCAGGATTTGTGCCGCACCTCCACCGCAAGCGGCGCGCCGGGGAACGCGTCGGCGATCCGCGACAGACGAGCCCGGGCAGCGGCGGTGTCCCTGAACGACCAGGGAAACTGGGCGAGGAGACAGCCGAGCGCGCCGGCCTCGAGGAGCGGGGTTATCCCTAGACGGAACCTCTCCGCCTCGGCAACGGGGAAGGCGCCTTCCTCGTGCGTGACGGCGCGGTGCAGCTTGGCGGTGAACAGGAAGCGCCCCCGCCCCTGCGTCCTCCTCGCCCAGTCCGCTGCCGCCCGGGGCGAAGGGATCCGGTAGAAGGTGGAGTTCACCTCAATGCAGTCGAAATAGCGGGACAGGTAGGCGAGCGGGTCGAATCCACGCGGCGCGGGCGAGGGGTAGACGGCGCCGCGCCAGTCCGCGTAGTCCCAGCCGGCGGGACCGATGTACGGGTCCATGCGCTATACCCTCAGCGCCACCGGGCATTTCCCGCGGGGGGCGAGTTCGCCGAAGAGCGCCTTCCCGACCGCCTCCAGCGTGTGACGGTCCGTCCCGTATGCCGCGAGGCGGGCGGCGTGCGGGGGATAGAGTTCGGCGTCATACGGGTTGCGGACCGCGATGAACGCGGCGGGCTTCCCGGAGGCCGCGATCTCGTCGACCAGTTCCGTCTGCGCGCGGTGGAGGTGGGCGTTGAGGGTGCAGACGACCGCCGCGTCGGCATCCCCGAGGGCCTGCCGGGCCGCGTCGAGATCCCGGCGGGAGGGGGAGAGGGGGAACGTGACCATCTCGGCGGACGGGTGGCGGAGGCGGATGATCTCCGCCAGCCGGTCGAGCGCGGGGACCTCGTCCTCAACGGGGGTGAGCGGCCCGGCCTGGGGGAAGAAGACGAGCAGTCTCCGTCCCGTCTCCAGACGCAGCGGCAGCACCTTCTCGCGGTCCCCGACGAGCGTCAGGGCCGACTCCGCGATCTCCCGGGCCAGCGCCTCCCCCTCCTCGCCCGCCGCGGGAGGCGGACCGGTGAGACGCGCGCGGAGCTTCTCCTTGAAGTCGCGGAGCCGCTTGAGACTCCCCTTGATCTGGTCGGAGCGGAGTTTCGAGGTGCTGATCGCGTTGGCGAGATCCGCCATCGCGTTGATCTGTTCGGTGCCGGAGTGGCAGAGGAGGAGGAGGTCGGCCCCGGCCCCGCAGGCCTTGACGGCCGCGGAGCCGGCGTCGCGGTGCTCCTGTATCGCCTCCATCCCGAGGTCATCGGTGATCACGACCCCCTCGAAGCCGATCCGCCGGCGCAGCAGGTCCCTGATCACCGCTTGCGAGAGGCTCGCCGGGCGCGCCGAGAGGGACGGGTAGCGGGCGTGGCTGACCATCATCCCGGAGACGCCCGCCTCCGCGGCGCGCATGAACGGAATGAAATCCTGCCGCTGCAGCTCCTCGGCATCCCTGGAGATGACCGGCATCTCCAGGTGCGGGTCCTGCTCCGCGAACCCGAGGCCGGGGAAATGCTTCGCGACGGCGGCGATCCCCGCCCCCTCCATCCCCCTGATCATCGCCGTGCCAAAGGAGGCGACAATCTCCGGGTCGTCGCCGAACGCCCTGACCCCGATGATCGGGTTGTTCTTGTTGGTGTTCACGTCGAGCACCGGCGCAAAGATCATGTTCACCCCGAGCGCCCGCAGCTCGCACGCCGCGCAGCGCCCGACGCGTTCGGCGAACTCGACGCGGCCGGTGGCGGCGATCGCCATCGCGGACGGAAAGCGCGTCGCCCCCCGGGGGATGCGGTGAACGGCGCCGCCTTCGTGGTCGATCGCGATCAGCAGGGGAAGCTCGCTCACCTTTTTCCGCATCGCCTGCATCTCGGCGCAGAGCGCCGCGAGCTGGCGCGCGTCGCGGATGTTCCTGGAGAAGAGGACGATCCCGCTCACGCGCCGCCCGGCGATCATATCCTCGAGGGAGGCGCTGGACGCCTTCCCTTCGAATCCGAACATGAACCGCTCGCCGTGCCGTCTCATCGATACCCCCCGTCAGGAACAGCGCGCCTGCGGATCGCGCAGGCCCCGTGGAACATGCCGCTGTAAACGATTCGTCTGCACCGCGCCGCCGCTCACCCCGCCGTTTCGGCGAACCCCAGCACGCCCTCCGCGATCGCCCTCCCCGCCCGGCGCGCGTACCCCTCCCCGAGGATCCGTTCCTCCTCCTCCGGGTGCGAGAGGTAGCCGCACTCGACGAGGACGGCGAGATAGTCGGCGGGGACAACCACCGCGAACCCCGCCTGGCGCGCCCCGCGGGGAGGGGCCATCACCGTCCCGAGCCGGTCGAGGAGCGCGGTCGCGAGCCCCCTCGACTGCGGCGCCCCGTAGTACGTCGCCGCGCCGCGGCGGGCGAGCGGGTCGCAGTGACCGGGACACGAATCGTGGTGCACGCTCACGAAGATATCCGCCTCCTCGCGGCGGGCCCGTTCGACGCGCGCGGGGAGGGAAAGCGTGCGGTCGTCGTCGCGGGTGAGCACCGCGCGCACCCCCCGCCGCCGGAGGAAGGCCGCCGCCGCCCGGGCGACCTGGAGGTTCACGTCCTTCTCCCGCAGGCCGGTCGGGCTGACCGCGCCCGGATGGGCGCCCCCGTGCCCCGGGTCGATGACCACCCGCACCCCCCCGGGCCTCTGTCCCGGCGGCGCCTTCACGTCGAGCGCGATCCCCTCCTCCGTACGCCGGAGCGCGTATCCCCACCCCGCCGGATTGCGCAGTTGGACGACGGCGACGAGTATATCAGTTTCCGTCGCCGGGATCCGGGCCGTTTCGACGGGGCCGGCGCCCGCCGCCTCCGCCCGCCGGGGGAACGCGGCGGCGCCGAAGATCTCCACCGCCAGCTCGCCGGGCGCCTTCCCGGGCGAGACCCGTGCCGGCGGCGCCCCGCTGGCGGGGATCCGCACCGTGGCGCCGCGGGGGGTCCGCTCGACCGCCGGGGCCCCGACGGCCGACGGCGGCCATCCCCCCTCCCCCTTCGACAGGGTGACGCTGCGTTCGGGGACCCAGCAGCGCATCCCCGAGGCGAGCAGTACGCGGAGGTTACCGCCTGACTCGCCGCACAGGTTGATCTGCGTCCCGGCATCGAGGCGCCACTCCTGCGCGCCCCCCGGCTCGGCGCTCGCGGGGGCGCCGTCCGGGCCGACAACGCCCCGCCTGAGCCGTGCGCGGGGGAGCAGGGTGACGCGCCCGGAGGACCGGACGCGCGCGGTGCGTCCCAACGCGTCGCGGAGCGCGAAACGCACCCGCCCGCCCGAGACGCGGTCCCCCTCCTGCACGCGGTACGCGCCGCGGTAGATGCCGCGGATTTCGTTTCCGTCGTCCGTCGCCAGCGGCGGGGCCTCCTCCATCGCCGCTTCGCGTACGACCTTCCCCAGGGACCAGGAGGCCCGCATCCCCGGGCTCCCCTTGCACTGCACGCGCAGCTCGTCGCCGGGCTGGAGGACGGTGTCGGCGGCGGGCATCAGCATCCTTTGCTCCGCGACCGGCGGAGACGCCGGGGAGGTCACGAGGGGATCCTCGCAGACGACCGCGAGCGCCAGGCGGTCCTTCGCCCCCGCGCGCTCGGCGGCCACCTCGATCGTCGTCTCCCCCGGCTCCAGCGGCACGAGGCCCACGAACGCCCCGGTCGGGTAGACCCTCGCCGGCCTCCCGGCGATGGTGACCCGGCATGACGGTTCGCACGACCCCGCGACCCTGACCCGGGTGAACGGCGTCTTCAGGGAGGCGGGGGGGTAGGTGATGGAGAGCCGGGTGCCTCCCCGGCCCGGCGGCACGGGGGGGGATGCGGCGAGGAGGATCGCCGGCAGGAGGGCGATGCACGGGCCCGGGCGGTTTAAGCGCATTACCGGTCCGCCTCGAGTTCGGCCGCCAGGAGGCGCGCCTCCGCGGCGTGCCTCCCCTCCGGCTCGAGCTCGAGACATCTCGCGATCGCCCTGCGCGCCTTCTCGAGGTCGCGCGGGGGATAGAGGAGCCCAAGCTGGAAATGGGCGAAGGCGTTGCCGGGGGCGAGGGCGACGGCCTTCTCCAGCTCCTGGATCGCCTCCTCCTCCCTCCCCTCCTCCCGAAGCTCCCAGCCGTTCCGCGCGCGCAGGAAGCCCGCCTTCTCGCGCGCGAGCCCCGCCCAGTGCGTGTCGGCGTGGCAGTCGAGGTACTTCTCGAAACAGCCGAGTGCGCGCGGCCTGTCCCTTCTCATCAGGATGAGGCCCAGATGCAGGTTCGCGTACGAATCGCACGGGTCGCCCGCGAGGGCGGCGGAGAACTCCTTGATCGCCTCCGTCTCCCTCCCCTGCTTCTTCAGGCAGTAGCCGAGCGCGCTGTGCGCCGACGCGGCGCCCGGCTCGACGAGGAGCGCCTTCCGGTACCGCGCGGCGGCCCCGGCGTAGTCCTTCCTGCGCAACAGCCCCTTCGCCTCGCTCTCGAGCCGGTAGTACTCCTCCTTCAGCGGCTTCCCTGTCACGGCGGAGACCGGCCGCCTCCGCTCCGTCTCGACCGAGAGCCGCGTCCCGTCGCTGACGACGGTCACGCTCCCGTCCAGGTCCGTCCGGTAGACCGTGCAGTCGAGCGACACGAGCCGATCCAGCACCTCCCGGTGCGGAAGACCGAAGCGGTTCCCCTCGCCGATGCTGACGACCGCGATCTCCGGCCGCACCGCCCGGAGGAACGGGTAGGTGCAGGAGGAGCTACTGCCGTGGTGCCCGACCTTGAGCACCTGGCTCCGCAGATCGCGGCGGGTGGCGAGGATCGCCTTCTCCTCCTCGTCCTCGCAGTCCCCGGTGAAGAGGAACGAGGTCTTCCCGAAGGTCATGCGGATCACGAGCGAGTTGTTGTTGTAGTCGTCGGGGGAGACCCCGCGCGCCCCCGCGCCCTGCACCACCGTCGCCGAGGCGCCCCCGCCCCAATCGAACGTCTCCCCGCCGCGGACGACACGGAGGCGCGCGCCCGAGGATTTCACCGTCTCGAGAAGTTTCCGGTACGCCTTCGCGGGATGCGCGAGACCGTTGGCGATGAACTCGTTCGCCGGCACCGTTTCGAGGATTTCGGCGAGACCGCCGTAATGGTCGCCGTGCTGGTGGGTCAGGATCACGGCGTCGAGATGCGCCACCCCGCGCCGTTCCAGGTAGGGGAGCACGACCGCCCTGCCCTTCGTCCAGAGGCCCCCGTCGATGAGCACGCACCGCTCCGCCGTCTCCACGACGATCGCATCGCCGATGCCGCCGCGCCCCCAGCGCCGCTCGAGGCTGCGGAGGTACTCGTCGGCCTGCGCGCCCGACCCGCCCCCGTCCCCTTTCCGGGCCACGTCGAGGAACGTCACCCGCACCTGTCCCCGGGGAACGCCCGCCTCGCAGACGGCGGCGAGGGAGAGAAGGCAGCACGCCAGGAACAGGACGAAAGGATATCTTCTCATCGGCTTAGGTCCCTGCGCCGAAAAGCCCGGGGCAACGCCCGGTCCCGGCGCGGGGTCAGGCGCTCACCCTGAGGACGGAGAAGATCGCCAGGAAGACGACCGCGAGCATCAGCAGGAAGATGACAATCCCCGCGCACACCAGGGCGATCCGTGCGTTCATCGGCCGCGCCCCGCTACCGATAGTCGACGGAGACGCGCTCCATCACGACGTCCGTCACCGGCCTGTCCCCCGGACGCGTCTCCACCGCGCCGATCGTCCGCACCGTCTCCATCCCCTCGACGACCTCGCCGAAGATGGTGTGGCGGTTGTCGAGCCACGGCGTCGGAGCGAGCGTGATGAAGAACTGGCTCCCGTTGGTGCCGGGCCCGGCGTTGGCCATCGAGAGCACCCCGGGGCGGTCGTGCGAGACGGCGGGATCGAACTCGTCCTCGAACGCCGCCCCCCAGGCGCTGGCGCCCCCCCGGCCGGTGCCGGTCGGGTCGCCGCCCTGGATCATGAAGCCGGGGATGACACGGTGGAAGATGACGCCGTTGTAGTAGCCCCTGCCGGCGAGGAGCGTGAAGTTCTCGCATGCCTTCGGGGCCTTGTCGGGGAACAGCCTGCACGTGATCGTTCCCCGCGAGGTCTCGATGACCGCGTGGGGAGTGCCCTGCCTCTTCACCGCCGCACCCCCTTCTTCCCGGCCCTGCACCCCGCCCGGCCCGGCGCACGATGTCGCAAGCGCCGACGCGCCGGCCAGGACGGCCGCGAACGCCGCCGCCCGGACGCCTCTCCCTCGCCTCTCCGCGTGCATCGCCCCCTCCCCGTTCAGTACGCCGCCCCCCCCGCGCCCTTCCCGGAGACGATCTTGATGCTGGCGCTGGCCCCGAGGCGGCTCGCCCCCGCCTTGACCAGCTTCTCCGCATCCTCCTTGGAGCGGACGCCGCCCGAGGCCTTGACCCCCATCTCCGCCCCGACCGTTTTGCGCATCAGGGCGATATCCTCGGCGGTGGCCCCGCCGGTGCTGAATCCGGTGGAGGTCTTCACGAAATCCGCCCCCGCCGTCTTGGCGATCTCGCAGGCCTTCACCTTCTCGGGGTTGGTGAGCAGGCAGGTCTCGAGGATCACCTTGACGACCGTCTCCCCCTGCGCGGCGCGCACGACGCCCCGGATATCCTTCTCGACCAGCCGGTAGTCGCCCGACTTCATCGCGCCGATGTTCAGCACCATGTCGACCTCCCCGGCGCCCTCTCCGATCGCGTTCCGCGCCTCGAACGCCTTGGTCTCCGGCGTCGTGGCCCCGAGCGGAAAACCGATCACCGTGCAGACCTTGACCCCGGTGCGGCGCAACAGCTTCGCGCAGAGCGGCACGAACCACGGGTTCACGCAGACCGAGCAGAACCGGTACTCGGCCGCCTCCCGGCAGAGGTTCTCCACCTGCGTGGCGGTGGCGTCGGCCTTCAGGAGGGTGTGGTCGATCATCCCCGCCAGGTCGTTCGCCACCTTGCCGATGCCGCTCGAAGCCGAGATGCGCGCCGCGCCGTCCGTCTTGAACCGGCGGACCGTATCCTCCCGCGCGGTGGCGCACCGCCCGCACGCCGAACAGAGGTCGGCGAGGGTGCAGGTGGGGCCCTGTCCGCCCGCCGGCAGCCCCTTCAGCCTCGCGAGCACCTCCCTCGTCACCAGCCGCGCAAGTTCGCCTGAGTCCATATCCCTCCCCCGGGGTTGCATGCTTCAGCGGCGCCACAAAGGACACAGAGAAAAGAGTGCGCGTGCCAGAGCTTCATCCTCGTTTCCTCCGCGCTCTCCGCCGCGCCGCCCTCTACTCTTTTTCCAGCGCCATGATCTTGTCCACGCGCCGCTGGTGCCGCCCGCCGCCGAACGGCGTCTCCATCCACACCTTCACGATCTCCTTCGCCGCCGCGGGGTCCAGCAGCGGGCCGCCGAGCGTCAGCACGTTGGCGCAGTTGTGTTCGCGGCTGTTGACAGCGGTCCTGACGTCGTAGCACATCGCGGCCCGCGCTCCCCGCACCTTGTTCGCCGCCATGCACGAGCCGATGCCGGCCCCGTCGACGACGATCCCGCGATCGTAGCCGCCCGAGGCGACCGCGCGCGCCACCGCCGCGGCGTAATCGGGATAGTCGACGGCGTCCTTCGTGTAGGTGCCAAAATCCTTCACCGCGTAGCCGAGGTCCTCGAGGTAGCCGCGCAAAAGGTTTTTGAGGGCGAGCCCGCCGTGATCGGCCCCGAGGGCGACGCTGCGCGGACGCGCGGCCGGCTTCGCCTCCGGCGCCTCCGCGGACGCCGCGGACGGGTACCGGCCCGCGACCTCCCGGACGATCCGCGCGATCCGATCTCTGTCCGCCACCCGCCGTCCCTCCCCGCGGTGCGCCGGGCCCCGGCCCGCGCGCACGCGGACTACGCTACCACACGCGCTTCGACAGCGTCAATCCCAAAGCCGTGTGACCGCCTCCGGGCACGAGATCTCCCCCGCGCCATTCCCCCCCGGCGGACGCGTGTGTGGCGCTTTCCGCTGGCCGCGTGGGCGGCGATTCCCTATACTGGACGCGGAAGAGGAGAAGGAGCCGCGCGATGACCAGGCGGGCGTGGGGCTACCTCGAGGGAAGCGTCTCCATCGTCCTGAACACGGCGCTCTTCGCCGCGAAGCTCTGGCTGGGGGCGGCCTGCGGTTCGTTGGCGATCGTCGCGGACGCATGGCACACGCTCTCCGATTCGCTCACCTCGGCGGTCGTGATCCTCGGATTCTGGGTCTCCGGACGCCCGGCGGACGACAAACACCCGTTCGGCCACGGGCGCGCCGAGCTGGTGGCGGCGATCGTCATCGGCACCCTCCTCGCCGTGGTCGCCTTCTTCTTCCTCCACGAGTCGATCCTCAAGCTGCGCCACCCGGAACGGTATCCCGCCGCCCGGTTCGGCACGGCCGCGGCCGCCCTGTTCCTCGTTTCGGTCGTCGTGAAGGAGGCGATGGCGCGCTTCTCCATCTGGGCGGGCGGAAAGACCGCCTCGGCCGCCCTCGTCGCGGACGGCTGGCACCACCGCAGCGACGCCGTGGCCTCCGCCCTGATCCTGGCGGGCGGCCTCTTCGGCGGACGCCTCGGCTGGATCGACGGGGCGATGGGCGCCGCCGTCTCCCTTCTCATCGGCTACGCCGCGTACGACGTGCTCAGGTCCGCCTCCAGCCTCTCCATGGGCGAGGCGCCCGCCCCCGACCTCGAGCGCCGCGTCATGGAGATCGTCGCCGACGCCGCGCCCGAGGTCGCCCACGCGCACCACCTCCACGCACACGCCTACGGGGACCACCTCGAGCTGACCCTCCACCTCGGCTTCCCCCCGCGGATGAGCATCGAGGAGGCGCACGCCATCTCGGGGAGGGTCAAGCAGGCGTTGAAGCGCCGCCTCGACGTCGAGAGCACCACGCACCTGGAACCGTTGCACTCGGCGGGCCAAAATACTGTTGACACCCCTCGCGGCAGGGGGGTATGATGCAGCGCAAGGGTTGGATCCCGCGCCCGGGAGGACGGCGCGGCATTGGGCGGTCGTATATCCACGGTTGCGCAGGGGGAGGTCAGGCATGAAGAGATGGTCGACGTGGTTCGTCGTCGGGATCGCTGCGGCGTCGGTTGCCCTGGTCGGCGGCTGCAAGTCGGGCGCACCGCAGGGGGCTTCGGCGCACACCCAGTTCAGCAACGACGTGTCGTTCGAGGATATACCGGTCCCCGCAGGTTTCTCCCTCGTGCGCAAGGAATCGTACTCGTTCCAGAACGACGTCACCCGCGTCGGACACCTCGTCTACAAGGGGCGCAGCGACATCAACAACGTCCTCGCCTTCTTCCAGCAGCAGATGCCGCTCCACGGCTGGCAGGAGATGAGCTATGTCGACTCCCGCAGCAGCACCCGCTACTACGACAAGGAGGGGCAGACCTGCATCATAACGGTCGCGAAGCGGATCGGCTTGCGCAACATCAGGGTCGACCTCTCGATGCGGCCGAAGTCGCGCTGACCGCGCCAGGCGGCACGGATGCTGCAACGCCCCCCTGCACGGGGGGCGTTGTTTTTTGGGCGCAGGCGGCGCTCCGTCCCCGCGCGGGGAGGGGGCGGCGCAACCTTTCTGCCGCGCGATTCCTCTTGCCGGACTTGCTGCGGGTGCGCTAGGATGACGGTACGCTGCGGAGGGGATATGGCACGGCCACGCACTGGGGAGAGGAGAAGCACCACGCGGGTCCGATGCGCCTTCAAGGGCGCCTATCGCCTCGCGGGCCAATCCTCCCGCCCCACGGAGACGCGCGACCTGAGCGACGGCGGCCTGCTGATGCTCGTCTCGGGGGACGTGCGGCAGGGCGACGTGCTGGACCTCACCATTCCGCTCACGCCGGCCGGGAGCCCGCTCCGGGCCCGCGGCCGGGTCGTCTATCTGCGCGAGACCCCAGGCGCCCGCATACTCGCGGGTGTGCAGTTCCTCAGCCTCAGCGCGCGGCACCGGGAAGCGCTCGGCAAGAAGATCCGGGACAGGATGCTCCGCGGCGCCGCCCGCGTCGCCGCCCGCTGCTGAATCCGCCGGACCGATCGACGATCCGTCTCCAGCCAAGCGGCGCGCCGGCGCCGTCAATCCGGTTCCGCCCCCACCGCCGCCGCCGCCTTCCGGTCGAGCTCGCGCATCGTCTCCTCGAGGGCGGCCCGCAGCCGATCGCGCTTCTCCGGATCGAGCTCCCGCGGCACCCAGATCGGATCGCCGAAGACGAGCGCCCCCCGGGCGAAGGGCAGCGGCACGATGAAACGGTCCCAGCTCTTCAGCCGCTTCTTGCGGCTCACGTCGGCCGAGACGGGGATGATCGGGAGGCCGCTCATCTGGGCGATGAGGATGACGCCCGGCTGGGCGCGGTAGCGGGGGCCGCGGGGCCCGTCCGGGGTCACGGCCGCGTCGTTGCCCGCCTGGAGCCGATCCACCATCTCCAGGATCGCGGCCTCGCCCCCCTTCGCCGTCGATCCGCGCACCGCGGAGATGCCGAACCCCTCCAGCACCTCGCTGATGTACTGCCCGTCCCTGCTGCGGCTCACCAGGGCGCACATCCGCTTCGTCCCCCGTATCCTCCGGTAGAGATTCGGCATCAGGAGGAGCCGGTTGTGCCAGAAGGAGTAGATGCACGCCTCGCCGCGGCGCGCCCGTTCCTGGACGAAGCGGTCGTGGTGCAGGCCCGTCCGGATGCTCCGCCCGAGCAGCGCGATCAGAGGCGCGGCGACGACCCGGGCGGCGAAACGCAGCGCCCGGGCGCCCGATCCCACGGACCGTTCAGGCCGAACCATCGGCCGCACCCTTTCGCCCGGACGCGGGACGCGGTCAGGGCTTGAACTGCATCTCGTAGAGCTTCTTGTAGTTGCCCTCGCGGGCGAGGAGCTCCTCGTGCCTCCCCTCCTGCGCGATCCGCCCGTCGTCGAGCACGATGATGCGGTCGGCGTGCGTGACGGTGGAGAGGCGGTGCGCGATCACGAAGACGGTCCTGCCGCGCATCAGGGTATCGATCGCGTCCTGGACGAGGCGCTCGGATTCGGTGTCGAGCGCCGAGGTCGCCTCGTCGAGGATCAGTATCGCCGGGTCCTTGAGGATCGCCCGCGCGATGGCGAGACGCTGGCGCTCCCCGCCGGAGAGCATCTCCCCCTTCTCCCCGATCACGGTCTCGTACCCGCGGTGGAGCGGCGAGATGAAGTCATGCGCGTTGGCCATCCTCGCAGCCTCGACGATCTTCTCGAACGGGGCGTCCTGCTGGCCGTAGGCGATGTTGTTGCGCACGGTGTCGTTGAACAGGATCGTCTCCTGCGTCACGATGCCGAGCTGTCCGCGGAGGCTCGGGAGCGTCGCGTCCCGCAGGTCGACGCCGTCGATGAGTATCCGCCCGGCGGTCGGGTCGTAGAAGCGCGGGAGGAGACTCACGAGGGAGGTCTTCCCGGACCCGCTCGGCCCGACGATCGCGACGATCTCGCCGACCCGCACCCGGAGGTTGATGTCCCGCAGCACCCCGCCCTCGTCGTGGCTGTACTCGAAGTCCACATGCTCGAAGATGATCTCCCCTTTCACGCGCGGGAGCTCAACCGCGTCCGGTCTCTCGGTGAGGGTGGGACGGGTGTCCAGCAGATGGAAGATCCTGTCGGCTGCCGAGATCGCCTTCTGGAACCCGACGTTCAGCTTGCCGATGTTCTTCAGCGGCTTCACCATCGACGCCATCGCGGCGATGAAGACGACGAAGTAACCGGTGGTCAGATCCTCCTTGATGACGAGCCGGGCCCCGTAGTAGCAGAGGAAGCAGATGGCGAGCATCGCGCCCCACTCGGTGAGCGGGCTCAGGATGGCGGACTTCTTCGCGGCGGCCACCATCACCCTGAACAGGGTCCGGTTCTCCTGCTTGAACTTCCGTCCCTCGTACCGCTCCATGCAGAACGCCTTGACGACCGCGATCCCCGAGATCGTCTCGAAGAGGATTGACGAGATGTCCGCCACCTTCTCCTGTGCGCGCTTGGTGAGGCGACGGACCTTGCGGCCCACGATCCCGATCGGGGAGAGGATGATCGGGAAGATGAACATCGTGATGAGGGCGAGCTTCCACTCGATGCAGAGAGCGATGGCCGCGTAGGCGGGGAGCTGGATGCAGTCCATCAGCGTCTTGGCGAAGCGCCCGGAGACCGCCTCGAGGACGAAGCTGACGTCGTAGTTGACCCGGGAGACGAGCTCGCCCGTCCGCTTGCGGTCGAAGTAGTCCATCGAGAGGCTCTGGATGTGGCGGTAGAGGTGGTTGCGGAGGTCCTTCACCACCCCCTGCCCCACGTACTCGAGCATCACCTCGTGCAGATACTCGGCGACGCCCTTCAGGACGCTGCAGACAAGGAGGAAGAGGATGATCATGTTCAGCATGTTGGGGTAGCGCGGAACGTCGTTGAGGGAGGCGACGAGCCGCTCCGCCCGATCGCGGAGGGGGAAGTGGACCGTGGAGGGTATGGCGAGCTCCTTGCCGTTGAAGACGATATCCACGGCGGGGATGAGGGCCATGATGCTCACGCTCTGGAGCACCGTGAAGACCACCATCGCGAGCACCGCCACGATGAGCTTCCAGCGGTACGGCTTCAGGTAGGAGAGCAGCCGGAGATAGGTTTTCATCGCACCTCGCCCCGGTCTGCCGCCGGGCGCCGGTTCAGTTCCGCGAGCACCGCCGCGGCCGCGCGGCTGCTCGCCCCGGGTCCCCCCACGCGCGCCCGGACCGCGCGGAGCTTCTCCACCGCGGCCCCGTACGCGGCGCGGTCGCGCAGCAGGGCGAGGCCGGCCGCGGCGATCCGCGCGGGCGAGGCATCGCGCTGGATGAACTCGGGCACGATCCGCTCCCCCGCGATCACGTTCACGAGCCCGATGTACGGCAGCTTCACCAGGAGGCGGCCGATGCAGTAGGTCGGCCAGGACACCCGGTAGACGATCAACATCGGCTTCAAAAGGCACGCCGTCTCCAGCGTCGCCGTCCCCGAGGCGACCAGGACCAGCTCCGACGCGCGCGTCGTCTCGTAGACGGTCCCGGGCGCGACGCGCACCGGCACCGGGGAGGCGGCGAGCGCCGCCTCGGTGAACTGACGGAACCGTTCCTTCGGGGGCGGCGTGACGAACTCGATCGCGGGGAGCTCCCGCTTCATCATCGCCGCCGCCTCCAGCATCGCCGGGAGGTGGCGCCGCACCTCGTTCCAGCGGCTCCCGGGGAGGAGGGCGACCAGCCGCGCGTCCCGCGGGAAGCCCGCGGCCGCGCGGAACTCCGCGTCTCCCCTGGAGAAGATCAGGTCGTCGAGCGCCGGGTGCCCGACGAAATCCACCGACATGGCGGTATCGGCGTAGAACCCCTTCTCGAACGGAAGGATGACGAGCATCCGGTCCACGATCCGCGCGATGGTCTTCTTCCGCCGCGTCCCCCAGGCCCACACCTGCGGCGAGATGTAGTAGACGATCCGGGAGGGAAGGCGGCGCCTCTTGATCCTCTTGGCGAGCCGGATGTTGAACCCGGGGTAATCGACAAGCACGACCGCGTCGGGCTTCCACTCCTCCACGACGGAGAGGAGGCCGTGGAAGATCGCCCGCAGGCGGGCGTAGTTCCGCAGCACCTCCACCGACCCGAGGACGGCCAGCTCCACGAGGTTGTAGAGCAGCGTCGCCCCCGCGCCCGCCAACCGTTCCCCTCCGGCCGCCCGGATCTCGCACGACGGATCGCGCGCCAAAATCTCCGCGGCGAGCTTCGCGGCGTGCTTGTCGCCCGACTCCTCGCCGGCCACAATGAGTATCCTGGACATACGATCATCTCCGCGGCCGCCGTTTGCCGCAACCGACGGCCCACGCGAAACAGGCGGGAACCGTCCGCCCGGCGGCGTACCCGTGTAGGCGCGCGCGCCGGTCAGCGCAATTTCCCCAGGTCGATCGGCGGCGACGTCCGCTGCTCCTCGATCGCGGCCTTGTAGAGCGGGTTCTCCCGGCAGAGCCGGGTGATCTCCGAGGCGACCCGGAGCGCCTGCCGCCCCTGCTCCCCGGGGACAAGCGGCTCCCGCGAGGCGCGCACGCAGTCGAGGAACGACACGATCTCGAGCTTGAGCGGCTCGTCTTTCTCGAGCGGCAGCTTCTCCCGGACGATGCCCCCGCCGTCCTTCCGGTAGATCATCCCCTCCTGGTTCTGGTAGTCCAGGGAGAGGTAGGCGTTGCTCTGGAACACCCTGATCTTGCGCACCTTCTCGAAGCTGATCCGGCTCGCGGTGACGTTGGCGATGCAGCCGTTCTCAAACCGGAGGCGGGCATTGGCGATATCCTCGCTCCGGCTCAGCACGGGGATTCCGACCGCCTGGATCTCCACCAGCGGCGACGCCACGATGGTGAGGATGATGTCGATATCGTGGATCATCAGGTCGAGCACCACCCCGACCTCCGTCCCCTCGTGCTTGTACGGGGAGAGGCGGTGGACCTCGATGAACCCGACCCGCGTGAGTATCTTCCGCAGGGCGACGATGGCGGGGTTGAAGCGCTCGATGTGCCCGATCTGGAGCACCAGGTTCCTCGAGTGGGCGGCGTCGATGATCTCGTTCGCCTCCTGCATGTCCAGGGCGATCGGCTTCTCCAGGAGCACGTGCGCGCCGAGCTTGAGCGCCTCGATCGACACCGGGCGGTGCGCCTGCGTCGGGACCACCACGCTCACCGCGTCCAGCGTCCCGGGGATCTCGCCGAGGCTCCGGTACGGGGTCGTGCCGAACTTTCGGGCGATCTTGTACGCCGCCCGGTCGTCGATATCCACCACCCCGACGAGCTCCACGCCCGGCAGACCGGCGTAGATCCGGGCATGGTGCCTTCCGAGGTTGCCCACCCCCACCACCGCCACGCGCATCCTCTCCATTAACCTCTCCTGTCGCTTCCCGGGTCGCCGTCCCGCCTCTTCGGGCCCGCTCCGGGCGCACGCGCCCGCGCGCCCCTTCCTATATCCCCACCACCGCCATCCCGGCCGCGTCGGCTTTCCGCAACACCTCCCCGCGATCCAGGATGATGGTGCGCCCGGCCTCCAGCGCGAGCGCGGCCGCCCGCGCGTCGAGGAGGAGCCTGATCGTCGTCTCCCCCACCACGGGCACGTCGAAGCGCATATCCTGTCTCGGACGGCTCACCTTCACCGCCACCATCCCCTCGGGGCAGAGGGCGGCGGCGCGCCGCAGCGTCTCGTCGGTCCCCTCCATCGCCTCGACGGCGACGACCGCCTTCTTCCTGACCACCACCGTCTGGCCTATGTCGAGCCGCGCCAGCTCGCGGGCGAGGGGGGAGCCGAACGCGATCTCATCCAGAACCGCCTTCCCCGGCGCGGCGCGGGTCATGACCCCCTTCCCCGCGACGCACGAGGAGAGGTAGGTCGTCGAGTCGAGAAGCGTGACACCCTCCTTCTCCAGCTCCCCCGCGATCGCCTTCAGGACCGTGCCCGGGCGCCGATCCGGCACGCGGGCCGCGAGGGCGAGCATCCGGAGGTCGAGCGCACGGACGCTGATGACCGACTTCGGCTCGAGTCCCCCCACCATCACCGCCTCGCGCACCCCGGCGCCGCGGAAGGCGCGCAGCAGCTTCCCCAGCTGGCCCAGGCCGACCCAGTGGATCTCGTCGACCAGTTCCTCAAATTCCGGCGAGGTCTGGCCCGGGAAGGCCACGGCCACGAGACGCTCCACCCCCTTGTGGCGGGCCTCCCGCGCCGTGGCGAACGGGAGGCCCCCGCATCCGGCGATGATGCCCAGCGTCTTCATCCGGAATGGTCTCCGCCGCGGCGACGCGGCGCCCCCCGTGGCCGTCAACGGGCGATGCCGCGCGAGGAGCTCTCGATGAACCCGACGATCGATCCGACGTACGCCGAGGCCGGGTACTCCGACCTCAGGCTGGCGACCGCCTGGGTCACGTTGAGGGAGGAGTGAAAGAGCGTCTTGTGCGCCGCCTTGATCTCGGCGACCGCCTTGCGGGGGAGGTTCCTCCTCCTGAGCCCCTCCAGGTTCACGCCGCAGACGCGCGCGGGATGCCCGTCGGCCATCATGTACGGGGGGATATCCTGCACCACCTTCGAGCAGCCCCCGATGATCGCCATCGTCCCGACCCTGCAGAACTGGTGGATGCCGACGAGCCCCCCGATGATCGCCGCGTTCTCGACGCGGATGTGGCCGGCGAGGGTCGCGGCGTTGGCGAGGATGCAGTCGTCGCCGATCTCGCAGTCGTGCGCGACATGGCAGTAGACCATGAACAGGTTGCGGCTGCCGACGACGGTCTCGGAGCGCCCCGTCACCGTGCCGATCTGCATCGTCACGAACTCCCGGATCGTGTTATCGTCCCCGATGACGAGGCGCGTCTCCTCCCCCCGATACTTGAGATCCTGGTTTACCTCTCCGATCGAGGCGAACTGGAATATCCGGTTCCGCGCGCCGATGCGCGTCCGCCCGGTGATCACCGTGTGCGGCCCGACCGTCGTGCCGCAGCCGATGCGCACATGCTCCCCGACGATGCTGTAGGCGCCGATCTCGACGCCCTCCGCCAGCTCCGCCTTCGGGTGTACGACCGCCGTAGGGTGGATCCTCGCCATCGGCTTCCCCGCCTGTTGCGTGCCTAGATAAAGCTGAACGTCAGCTCCGCCTCCGCGGCGACCTTCCCGTCCACCCGGGCGATGCCCCGCACCCTGCCGGTCTTGGTCTTCCAGCGGATGACCTCCACCTCGAGGCGAAGCTGGTCGCCGGGGATCACCGGTTTCCGGAACTTCGCGTTCTCGATCCCCATGAAGAAGGCGAGCTTGCCGAGGTTCTCCTGGGTGCCGAGCATCAGAACCCCGGCGGTCTGCGCGAGCGCCTCAATGATGAGGACGCCGGGCATCACCGGCCGCTGCGGGAAGTGCCCGGTGAAGAACGGCTCGTTCGCGGTGACGTTCTTTATCCCCACGATCCTCTCCCTCCCGCTGACCTCCACGATCCGGTCCACCAGCAGGAAGGGGAATCGGTGGGGGAGGATGCGCCTGATCTCCTGGATGTCCATCACGGTTCCCTCCTGTGCATGCGTTCGAACGGGCGCCTTGCCGCGAACGGCGAGCGCCGCGAGCTTGCGGGCGACCTCCACGTTCAGTTCGTGCCCCGAGCGCATCGCGATCACGTGGGCGCGCAGGTGCGTGCCCACGAGGCACAGGTCGCCGATGATATCCAGGACCTTGTGGCGGGCAAACTCGTCGGGGAACCGGAGCCGCTCCTTGCTGTAGATCACCCCGTCGCCGATCACCACGGCGCACTCGAGGCTCCCGCCCTTGATCAGCCCCTGGGAGACCAGGTACTCGATCTCGTGGTAGAAGCAGAAGGTGCGCCCCGGCGCGATCTCGCGCTCGAACGTCTCCTCGTTCAACAAGAAGCTCACGAACTGGGCGGGGAGCGTCGGGTGCCTGAAATCCATCGTGTAGGAGATCCTGAACTCGGGGGCGGGTATGACGGCGATGGCGGCGTTGTCCTTGGCCACCCAGACCGGCTCGGAGAGGACGAGCTCCCGCCGCGGGGCGTCCTGCTCCTCGATCCCGGCCGATCTGATCATCCGCACGTACGCCACGGCGCTCCCGTCGCCCACGGGGGGCTCGTTGGCGTCGAGTTCGACGACCACGTTGTCGAGCCCGCAGCCGCGGATCGCCGCGAGGACGTGCTCCACCGTGTGGACCTCCGCCCCGTCGAGGGAGATCGTCGTGCCGCGGCGGACGTCGGAGACGTTGCAGGCGAGCGCGGGGACCGCGGGCGCGCCGGGGAGGTCCGTGCGCACGAACCGCACGCCGGTGTCCGGGGGGGCGGGCGTGAAGACCAGGCGGGTCTTGCTGCCCGTGTGCACCCCGACGCCCGTCAGGCAGACGGGGGTCTTAATCGTGCGCTGGTTCGGCATCGTTCCGCCCGGGCCTCCCGCCCTTTTCGAGACGCTGTTCGATCCGGCGGACCTTCCGGATAAGCTGCGGCAGGCGCAGGAGCGCGGCGTGCACCTTCTTGAACCCCTTCCCCTCCATCGCCGGGATGCCGATGTAGAACGAGTTCGGGGGCACGTTCTTGGAGACGCCGCCCTTGGCGCCGATGATCGTGTTGTCGCCGATCGTCACGTGCCCGACGACGCCGACCTGCCCGGCCAGGATCACGTTCCTCCCGACCGTGGTGCTCCCCGAGATCCCCACCTGCGCCACGATGATCGAGTTCTCCCCAATGTCGCAGTTGTGGGCGATCTGGACGAGGTTGTCGATCTTCGTCCCCTTCCGGATGATCGTCTTCTCGAAGCGGGCGCGGTCGATCGTCACGTTCGAGCCGATCTCCACGTCGTCCTCGATCTCCACGGTGCCGATCTGGGGGATCTTCTGGTGGACCCCCTTGACCGCGACGTAGCCGAAGCCGTCGCTCCCGATCACGCTGCCGCTGTGGATGCTCACCCGCCGGCCGACGACGCAGCGCTCCCGGATGATGACGTTCGGGTAGATGTGGCAATCCTCGCCGATGGAGGTTTCGTGGCCGATGTAGACGCCGCTCCGGATGACGGTGCGGTCGCCGATGACGGCCCCGTCCTCCACCACCGCGAACGGACCGATTGAGACATCCGCGCCGAGCACCGCCTTCTTCCCGACCGCGGCCCGCGCGTCGACCCCCTTCGGGAACTCGGGCTTCTTCGGGCCGAAGAGCTCGATCAGTTTCGAGAAGGCGAACGACGGGTTGTCGACCCGGACCAGGGCGCACGCCGAGGCGACCTTGAGCCCTTTCTGGACCACCACCGCCGCGGCCCGCGTCGTCTCGAGCAGCGGCGCGTATTTCGGATTGGCGAGGAAGGTGAGATGCCCCTCCCGCGCCTCCTTGATCCCCGATGCGCCGGTGATCACGGCTTTCGGGTCCCCCTCTATCTCCCCGCCGATCAGGGAGGCGATCTCCTTCAATGTGATCTTCATGGTGCACCCCTCGTTGACGCCGCTTGTTGCCCGCTATCTCCTCGCGTCGGCGTACTTCTTGTTGAGCGCCTTGACGATCCCCTCGGTGAGATCCAGCGCATCGGCGCGGTACCCGATCTCCTCGGCGGTGAAGGAGAGGATCAGGGCGTACCCGTCCGCCCTCCCGATTTCGGCCAGCGCGGCGCGTATGTCGCCGAGGATCTCCTCCTGGAGGCGCGCCTGCTTCTGCACCGCCTCGCGCTTCACCTTCTCCTCGAACTGATAGAGCGCCTTGACCTTCTCGTCAACGACCGCCTCCTTCTTCTTTTTCGGCTCATCGCGCAGGAGATCCGCCTCGTCCTTCAGCGCGTTGATCTCCTCCACCATCGTCTTCCGCGCGGCGATCTTCTCCTTGCGCTCCTGCTGGAGCTTCTCGTTCAGATCGAGGGTCTTCTGGTACTTCTCGAACACCCGCTCCACCTCGATGTAGCCGATCTTGACGCCGGCGGCCCCCGCCACGGCCGCCGCGCACGCACACCCCGCCGCGAGCAGCGCCGCGGCAGCCCGTCTTGGCCTCACGCCCATCCCGGTCTCCCCCCTAGAAGATCGTCCCCACGTTGAAGCTGAACGCGCCGTTCTCCCCCTCGGTCCAATCGTCGGTGATGATCGGGATGCCGTAGTCGAGCTTGATCGGGCCGACGGGGAGGTTCAGACGCACGCCCATCCCGACCGACGCCACGATGCCGTCCATGAAATCGCTGGGCGTCGAGTAGACGTTCCCCATGTCGAAGAAGGCGGCGCCCCGGATCTTGGAGACGAGCGGAAAGGTGTACTCCAGGCTCCCGGCGATCATCGCCTCGCCCCCGATCGGCTCGTCGTTGGAGTCGCGCGGGCCCACGTCGCGGTACTCGAAACCGCGGATGCTGTCGCCGCCGCCGAGGAAGAACCGCTCCGACATCGGGATATCCGAGGAGTCGCCGTACGCCCGCCCGAGGCCCGCCGTCCCGGCGACCCTGACCACGTGGTCGGGGAAGCTTTCGATCGGGACGAAATACTGGCTTGCCATCGCCTCGATCTTGACGAACTCCGCGTCGCCGCCGAGGCCCGCGAACTCCGCCGTCACGCTCGAGACGTCGCCGCGGTGCGGGAAGACGATCGAGTCGCGGGTGTCGCGGGAGAGCCCGAAGCTGACGGAGCTGATGAGGCTGTCGCCGTCCTCGGCCCGCATCTCGGCCGAGGCGTCGTCGTCGACGTCCATGCGGACGTTCTCCATCTTGTAGACGACGTCCCCGCGGTAGAACTCCCCGAACGCCTTGCCGAGGCGGAGATCGCCTCCGAGGCGGTCCTCGTTGAAGTAGTCGCTCAGGTACTGGCTGTTGCGGGAGTACAGGTCGAAGCCCGCGGCGAGTTTCCGCCCCATGAAGTACGGCTCGGTGAAACTGAAGAGGAAGTCCTGCCGCTCGAATCCGAGCTCCGCCCGCACCCTGAGCTTCTGCCCGCCGCCGGTGAAGTACGGGAGATTCAACGCGTCGAAGTTGCTCTGGGCGATCTCCGCGAATCCGATGAACCCGTCGATCGAGCTGAAGCCGGCCCCGAAGCTGAGCTGCCCGGTCTTCCCCTCCTCCAGATCCACCGACAGGTTTTGCGTCCGCCCCTCCTCACCCGGCGACGACGCGACCTTCACCGAGTCGAAGTAGCCGGTGTTCTCCAGCCGCTCCCGGCTCCGCTGGATCTTGAGGGCGTTGAAGACGTCTCCGGGCATCACGCCGATCTCGCGCCGGATGACGTGGTCCTTGGTCCGGGTGTTGCCGCGGATGTCGATCCTCCCTACGTAGTACGGGTCGTACTCCTTTACCGCGTAGGCGATGTCGATCCGGCCGGTCTCGGGATTCAGCCGCTTCTCGCTGGCGATCTCGGCGTCCGTGTGCCCCTTGGCGAAGTAGAGCGCCCGGACCGCGTTGATGTCCGCCTGCAGGGCATTGGGGGAGAAGACGCTGTCGGGCCCCATGGTGAGCGCGCGCCGGAGCTCGTCCGTGTCGTAGATTTTGTTGCCCGAGATCGTGACCTCGCCCACCTGGTAGGTGCCCCCCTCCTCGACCGCGATCTCGATGTCGATGAAGCGGCCGTCGGGGGAGAGCTTCTTCTCCACCGCGCCGTACTTCATGTCCACGTAGCCGAGCGAGGCGTAGTAGGCCCTGATCCGCTCGAGGTCGTCGGAGAACGCGTCCTCGTCCAGCAGGCCGGTCGAGTACAGGTAGCTCAGCGGCCACTTGAAGAGCGGCCAGGGGGCGCGGCGCTTCGTCTGCATCAGCGTCACGAGGCGTTTCGCCGGGACATGGTCGTTCCCGGAGAAGACGATGCGGCTGATCGCCTGCCGCTCCCCCTCGCGCACCGTGAAGACCGCGATCGCCTCGGGCCGTTCCGTGTGGGTCACGATTTCGTACCGCACCTCCGCCGCCGGGAACCCCTCCGCCGCGTACAGTTTCGAGAGGGCGTCCTGATCCTCCACGAGGAGCCTCTCGTTCAGCGCCTCGCCGGGTTTGGACTTCATCTCGCGCCGGAGCCGCTCGGTCGACAGCGCCGCGTTGCCCTTGAACCCTATCTCCCTCAGTTCGGGCTTCTCCTTCACGACGTAGGCGACCTTGACCCCCCCCTCGGCGCGCTCGACGTCGACGCTGATGTTGGCGAAGTAGCCCAGCTCGTAGAGGCGGGTGACGTCCGCCCTGACCGTCTCCTCGCTGAAGAGCCCCTCCTCCCGCGTCTCGAGCTTGTTGAAGATCAGCGTGTCGCTCACCGTGCGGTTCCCCATCACGGCGACGGCCGTCACCTTCTCCCCCTCGCACTGCAGGGCGGCGGCGCGCCCGGCGCCGAGGAGGGAAACGGCCAGAGACGCGGCGGCGGCGAGGCGCCCCAGCGGTCCGAGCCCGCGCGGCCCCCGACGGTTTCGCCCGCGCCCGGTTTGAGTCGTCCAGCGGCGATCAGCCGTCAACGGGGGTGCCCTCCTCGTCTCCGCGCGGGGTGTAGTTCTCGAAATGCGTGCACTCCTCGAGGAAGGTAAGCTTGACGTTTCCGACCGGCCCGTTCCGCTGCTTGGCGATGATCACCTCCGCCCTCCCCTTGGCCTCCTCGTTGTCCGGCTCGTAGTACTCCTCCCGGAAAAGGAGCAGCACGACGTCCGCGTCCTGCTCGATGGCGCCCGACTCACGCAGATCCGAGAGGCGCGGGCGGTGATCCGGCCTCGCCTCGGCCTCCCGGTTGAGCTGGGAGAGGACGATCACCGGGACCGCGAGCTCGCGGGCGAGCGCCTTGAGCGAGCGCGAGATCTCCGAGATCTCCTGCTGCCGGTTCTCCACCTTTTTCGAGTAGGAGCGCATCAGCTGCAGATAGTCCACGATCACCAGGCCGATCTTCTCGCGCGCGGCGAGGCGCCGCGCCTTCGCGCGCATCTCAAGCACGGAGAGGGCGGGACTGTCGTCGATGTAGATCGGCGCCGCGGCGAGCTTCCCCGCCGCATTGACGAGTTTCGGGAAGTCATGCTTCTCCGAGATGAAGCCGGTGCGGACGTTGTGGGCGCTGACGCGGGCGTGGGAGCAGAGCATCCGCAGCACGAGCTGCTCCCGCGCCATCTCGAGGCTGAAGACCGCGGTCGGGATCTTCCCGACGATCGCGGCATGCTCGGCGATGTTCAGGGCGAGACTCGTCTTCCCCATCGAGGGGCGGGCCGCGATGATGATCAGGTCGGAGGGCTGGAACCCCGCCGTGTGCGTGTCGAGGTCCGTGTAGCCGGTGGGGACGCCGGTGACGTACTCCTTCTTCTGGTAGAGGCTCTCGACCGTCTCGATGCTGTGCTTGATCAGTTCGCCGACCTTGACGAACCCCTGGGTGTCGCGGCGCTGGGCGATGTCGAAGATCTCCCGCTCGGCCTCGTCGAGAAGCTCGTTGACCTCCTCGCCGCCGTCGTAGCAGCGGCTGACGATGCCGGAGGCGGCGGCGATGAGCCGCCTGAGGAGGGCCTTCTCCCGCACGATCTTTAGGTGGTGGGAGACGTTCGCCGCGGAGGGGACCGCGTCCAGGAGGGCGCTGATGTAGGAGGCGCCGCCGACCGCCTCGAGCTCCTTGCGCTTCTTCAGGTGCTCGGAGAGGGTGATGATATCCACCGGCTCGTTGGCGTCGAAGAGCTCCACGACCGCCGAGAAGATCATGGCGTGGGCGCCCTTGTAGAAACTGTCCGCGGTGATGGCCTCGATGGCGTGCCCGATCGCCTCCCGGTCCAGCAGCATCGCGCCGAGAACGCCCATCTCCGCGTCGAGATTCTGCGGGGGAAGCTTGTCGAGAACGGTTTCCGGCGCGGCCATGCCGACCTCCGCGATGCACCCGACCGTTCCGCGCGCGGGCGCGCGGGCGGTTACTTCTCGACGATCCAGACCTTCACCGTGGCGGCGACTTCCTTGTGGAGGCGGACGGCCACGTTGAACACGCCGAGTTCCTTCAGCGGCTCCTCGAGCTCCACCTGCCGTTTGCCGAGGGGGAAACCGGCCTTCTCCAGCGCCTCGGCGATATGCGCGGCGGTGACGGAGCCGAACAGCTTGCCGTCCTCACCCGCCTGCACCTGTATCGTGCAGGAGGCCTTGCTCAAGGTTTCGGCCTCCCGGCGGAGTTCTTCGAGCGCGCGGCGCGCCTCGGCCTCGCGCTTGGCCTTCTCGATCTCGAGCGCCTTGATATGGCGCGGCGTCGCCGGCGCCGCCAGTGCGCGCGGGAACAGGTAGTTGCGGGCGTACCCCGGCGAAACCTTCTTGATATCCCCCTGCGCGCCGAGGCCCGGCACGTCATGCATCAACACTATTTCGGTTTCCATGGTACGGCGGTTCTCCAGTAAGCCACGCTGCAGGCCTATTCGGCCACGAACGGAAGCAGGGCGATCTGGCGCGCCTGCTTGATCGCGCGCGCAAGGCGCCGCTGGTGCGGCGCGCAGGTGCCGGTGATACGGCTGGGCAGGATCTTGCCCTTCTCCGTGATCATCTTCCTGAGCATCCCCACGTCGCGGTAGTTGATATCGTCCACCTTGTCGACGCAGAATCTGCACTTCTTCTTCCTGACGAACACCTTTTTCATCCGATGCGGCCTCCGGTCCGCGTCTCGTTACGCCGTCGCGCGCCCGCACGCCGCCCCGCGCGCCCCGCGATCCTCAGAAGGGAACGTCCACGTCCCCCGCGCCCTCGCCCGCGGCGGGCACATCGTCGACGGGAGGACGGTCGACGTCGAGGACCTCGTCGGGCATCTCCTGCGCCCTGCCGCCCTTGCCGCCCGCGGCGCCGCCTCTCCCCTCGCCCCGTCCGAGGAACTGCACGATGGCCGCCCGCACCCGGTGCCTGCTTCTCTTCTCCCCCTCGGCGGTCTCCCAGGTGTCGAGCTGGAGGCGCCCCTCCACGAAGATCGGCGACCCCTTCTTGAGGTACTCCGAAGCGGTCTCCGCCTGCCGCCCCCAGGCGACCACGTCCACGTAGCAGGTCTCTTCCTTCCTCTCGCCGGTCTTGCTCGCGAAGCTGCTGGTGACCGCGAGGCGCAGGTCCGCGACGGCGGCGCCGCCCGGCGTGTAGCGGAGCGTCGGGTCCTTCGTGAGATTGCCGATGAGGAATACCCTGTTCAGACTGGCCATTGGAACCTCCCTCGCCTCCCGCTGTGCGCTCCGTGGTGGCCCGCGCGTCCGACTCCTCCCGCCGCGCCGCCGCGGTCGGGTCCGCCGACCGGGGGGGGCCGCACCCCTCCCCCCCGCCTCTCTTCTGCTCCCGGTATCGCCCTCTCAGGCGGTCTTCGCCGGCTCGGGGGCGGGGGCGGGCGGGGGGGCGGGTTTGACCGGCGGCGGCGTGTATACCGTGATCATGTGCCGCAGCAGGCCCGGATTCACCCGCAACCGTTTGTTCAACCCCTCCATCGCCGGCCCCTCGATCCGGAAACGGACGATGAGACAGCAGCCGTCGTTGTGCTTCTTGATCTGGTAGGCGAGACGCTGTTTGGGGGAGAGGGAGCACTCGACGATCGTTCCGCCCGCCTTCGTGATCTCCCCCGAGATCCCCTCGGCGACCTTGGCGGTCTGCTCCTCGGGGAGATCCGGCTTCAGTATGAACATCCCTTCGTACAATTTCAATCCACACCCCTCCTTTTTCGTTCCCGGCGCTACACGGGCATCATCGTAGCACACGCGCGGACGCCCGACAATCCGGAAAGGCCGCGCCCCTGTCCTCCCCGGGACGTGGAGGACACGGGACCGCAGATCCCCGCGCGCCTCATCCCGCCGGGCCGGCGTTGAATCGGTTCATCGCCCCGTGCACGCCGCTCCGGAGTATCTCCTCCACGGCGTCCGCAGCCCGCTGTCGGGCGCTGTCGGCCGCGGCGCGTTCGGGGCCCGAGAACCTGCCCAGCACGTGCCGCACCTGATCCCCGGGAGGCGCGCCGATCCCGACACGCACCCGCGCAAACCCCTCCGTCCCGAGACAGGCGATGATCGACTCGAGCCCCTTGTGCCCGCCCGCGCCGCCGCCGGGACGCACCCGGACCCGCCCGAGCTCGAGGGCGATGTCGTCGCTCACCACGATGAGGTCGTCCGCCTCGCAGTCGAACCAGCGGACCAGCGACGCGACCGCCGCGCCGCTCACGTTCATGTAGGTCCTCGGCCGCGCGAGCGTGACCGTCGCGCCGCCGACAACCGCCCTCCCCGCCCAGGCCTTGAGCCGCCACTTCCTCGCGAGTGTGCAGCCGGCCCGCGCGGCGAGCAGTTCGACCACCTCCGCGCCGATGTTGTGCCGGGTCCCTTCGTACTCCGCGCCGGGATTGCCCAGGCCGACGATCAGTTTCATGGCGTGCGCGCCGCCCGCGGCGGAGGGCCGGTGTGGAATGCGCCCGGGCGGCAGGCGGCAGCCGCCTTTGCAGCGGCCCGACGCCGGAGATCCTCGCCCTCCCACTCACGCCGGCGCGGCCGCGCGGAAGTCCCGGCAGGAAACGGGGGCACGGCCTACTCCTTGCCCTTCCCCTTGCCCTTGCCGCCCTCCCTCTCCTTGCCCTTGCCCCCCTCCTTCTCCTCGGCCTTTGCGCCCTCCTTGGCCTCTCCCTTGGCGCCCTCCTTCTCCTCGCCCTCGGCCTTCTTCTCCTCGCCCTCCGCCGGAGCGCCCTCGGCGGCCGCGCCCTCTGCCGGGGCGGCCTCCTCGACCTTCTCCGCCTTGGGCACGGAGACGGTGAAGAGCGTGAGATCCGCGTCGTCGAGGATCTCGACCCCCGCCGGGACCTTCAGGTCGGAGATCTTGACGCTGTCGCCGATGTTGAGCCCGCTCACGTCCACGGTGATCGCCTCGGGGAGGTCGGTGGGCAGACACTCGACCTCGACCTCGCGCAGGATCTGTTCGAGGATCCCGCCCAGCGTCACCCCCACCGGGTCTCCGGTGCGGACGATGGCGACCTGCGCGACCAGTTTCTCGGTCATCGAGATCGCCGCGAAATCGACATGGATCACCGCGTCCTTAATATTGTCGCGCTGGACCTCCTTCACGATCACGGTCTTCTTGAACGGCGCATCCAGCCCCTCCCCCGAGATCTGGAGGTCGATGATCGAGCTGTCGCCGCCCTTGCCGTGCAGGATCCTGTGCAACTCCTTGCCGTCCACGCCGATCAAGATGTTCTCCTTCACGTCACCGTAGAGCACCCCGGGGATGATCCCGCTCCTGCGCATCCGCCGGACGTTCCTCGTCCCGTGCTGGGTCCTCACCTGTGCGTTCAGTTGCATCCGCGCCATATCCGATGTCTCCTTCCCCCGCCCGTCACCGGGCGACCGTTGCCCCGTACAGATGTCGATCGCCGCGCCCCTTAGGGCCGGGCGATCAATCGTTTCCGCGTTTCCCTCGCCGTATCGGCTTCGCCGGCACGCCGGCCACCACGCCGCCGGCGGGAACATCCCTGCCCCGCAACACGACCGAGCCCGCGCCCGTGACGGCCCCGTCGCCGACCTTGACCGGCGCGACCAGCGTCGTCCCGCTCCCGATGAACGCTCCGTCCCCGATCTCGGTCCGGTGCTTTTCCCTGCCGTCGTAGTTGGCGGTGACCGTCCCGGCGCCGATATTGGCGCCCTTCCCCACCGCCGCGTCGCCGAGGTAGCTCAGGTGCAGGGCCTTCGCGCCGCTCCCGATCGTCGAGGCCTTCACCTCGACGAAGTTCCCGATCTCCGCGCCGTCCTCGAGGATCGTCCCCGCCCGGATGTGGCTGAACGGACCGATCCGGCAGCCGACGCCGACCCTGGCGGGCCCCGACAGCACCGAGAACGGGCGGATGATCGTGTCCCGGCCGATGGAGACGGAGGCCTCTATGTAGGTGCTCCCCGGGTCGACGATCGTGACCCCGTTGCGCATATGCGCCTTCTGGATGCGGCGCTGGAGCAGCCCCTCCATCCTGGCGAGGTCATCGCGGCTGTTGATGCCGAGCACCTCGCCCGGATCCTCCGTCCGCACCGCCTCGACGATTCCTCCGCCGGCCGCCAGCAGCTCGATGGCGTCCGTGAGGTAGAACTCCCGCTGCCGGTTCTCCGGCGACAGCCGGTCGAGCACCCCGAGCAGCGAAGGGATGTCGAAGAGGTAGCTCCCCGAGTTGATCTCCTCCACCGCCTTCTGGAATCTGTCGGCGTCCTTTTCCTCGACGATCTTGTGCGGCTTCCCGTTGGCCCGCCTGAGGACCCTGCCGTAGCCGGTCGGGTTTTTCAGCACCGCCGTCAGGAGCGTGCAGACGGCGCCGGAGGCCCGGTGCGTTTCCCGCAGCATCGTCAGCGTTTCGGCGGTGATCAGCGGCACGTCGCCGCTCAGCAGGAGAAGGTCCCCCCCGGCGCGTTCGAACAGCGGCCGCGCCTGCATCACCGCGTGTCCGGTGCCCCGCTGCTCCTCTTGCAGGACGAAGTCCACCCCCTCGCCGGCCGCCTTCTTCACCCGTTCCGCGTCGTGCCCGACGACGACGGCGATCCTCTCCGGCTCGAGCGCGCGGGCGGCCTCGACCACGTAGCTGATGATCGGCCTTCCGGCCAGCGCGTGGGACACCTTCCCGTACGCGCTCTTCATCCGCTTCCCCTCGCCCGCGGCGAGGATGACGCACGTAAGGCTCTTCATCTCCCCGATCCCGCACCCCCCGCCCGGCCGTTCCCCTGCGAGGAGAAGGCGGCGAATCCTGCCCTCTCACCCGTACTAGTCGCGAAAAACGGAAAAATATTACGGAATACTTTCGTCGCCGAACGATTTTCCCGCCCTGTGCGATCCAGTTCCCCACAGACGAGAAACGGCTATACTGGCTGCCCGGCGAGGACTCGAACCTCGAAACTCGGCTCCAAAGGCCGATGTGTTTCCATTACACCACCGGGCAACGGCATCACCGTCCGCGGCGGCCGTGCGCGCCTTCCACCGGGCGCGCCGGGCACCCTCGCCGGGCGCACAACTCCTCTCCGGCAAAGCCCGGGCCTTCGCGGCATGTAGACGCACAACAGGAGAGACGGTAGCGCAAGTGGAAGGCGGCCTTCCCCAACCGCCGCTGGGGCAATCCCGGCAGGATACCACTTCACACCGCTCCCCGATTCCGAACGCCGACAATCATATACCAGCCTTCTTCCCGCGTCAACCGTGCAATTCAGGCGTCATGCCCGGCAACGAAGGGGGTAACGCATTCGAATATCGAAAAGTGAAACAGCACGCCACCCACAGCGGGGAGACGGGAAGCGGATCGATCCCCTTCCCGATCGCGTTCTCGTCTTCGATCCGGATCCCGATAGCGATTTGGATACTCGGCAACTCCAGAGGCCACGGCGCATGCGGCGGAATACCGTTGTTTCAGTATCGCTGCCACGCGGCCGCGTTTGTCAAAGCTCCAGATGCCGTTTGTGTCCCGATCGAATGTTTTATGTATGATAGTACATTCTTTTGCACTTTTTTTGCCCTATTATCTACTATCCTTGCGTAAATTGTTCTTTTCATCGTCGCTGCTGCGCGCTCTTTTCGATTGGGGGGGTATTTGGGAGAATCCCCTTTGGATGGATGGCTGTTCCGTCTTTGGATTGCGCGCGGGGGGCGCTGAGCCCGATTTTCCGTCTCGATGTCGAGGGGCGGGTTCCGGCGGGCGAAATGATGCGGAAACTTCCGCACACAACGGGTGCCGGGGGGCGTGCTCCAGGCGCGTGACACGGACGCCGGAAACCGCATCCTGGTTCGACGCTGCGGCCGGGCGCAGGGTGCGTCCCGGGGCCCCTCACAAAAGCCGTTATAAAGGACGGCACAGCGCGTACATGGTGGGCCCAGTAGGATTCGAACCTACAACCAACGGATTATGAGTCCGCTGCTCCACCGTTGAGCTATGGGCCCAACTACTTCACGTGCCATTAGATAAGAATTGCCTCGGATTGCGCGAAATGCGCTGGGGTCCTGCTGGTGTCACGTAGAATATGTTTCTGTCCACTTGAGCATCTCCACCGCCCGGATCTTGCTCTCTGTCGGATGCACGTATCCCATCGCCGTCTCCATAGGCGCATCCCCTAGGATTACCTTCACCACCGGCATACTCACGTTGGCGAGTACCAGTCGCGTGACGAACGTGTGCCTCAAGTCGCGAAACCGGCAGTAGCCTATCCGTGATCTCCTCACATGGTTCAGGAAGCCTGTCTTCACATCATCGCAGGGACTGCCCTCTTGGCGAAACACAAATATGCCATCTTTGGGCCGGTGCTTCAATATCTCGTGCAGTTCGTATCTCGTGCACTTCGGGGGTAATGGGGATCAGACCTGCCCTCGCAGTCGAGAAGAACGTGTTAGCCGCATCGATCGTTTCGCGCGGGTGTGTGTCGCCGAGGGCGTCCCCACGAGGTCAGCGCCAGCCGTAGGCGCGGCCATCGGCATAGGGTCTTCCCCGATCCACCGCGAAACCGGGCTCCCGCGAAGCGGCGGGGGCGGCGAAGTTGACCCTGGCGCTGAAGGAGACCGTCGTCCAGCCGCTCGCGAGGGGATCGCTTCCCGCGGCGACCTCGATGGCGTCGCTGAATCCATCCCCGTCGGTGTCGGACCTCAGCGCATCCGTGTCCGTCCCTCCGGAGTTGGTTATGGGGTCGTACGGGTCATACGCCGCGCTCCCGTCGTGATGAACCTCGTCGCGGTCGGGGAGGCCGTCATCGTCGCTGTCAACTTCGTACGGATCGGTCCCGTGCGCAGCCTCCTCGTCATCGGTCAGCCCGTCCCGGTCGGTGTCCGCGCCCGCGCTGTGCCCGTACGACAGGGCGACCCTCGACTGGCCGACGGAGGGGATGTCGTAGCGCGCGGAGAGCTTCTCGATGGCCTGATAGTCTCCGGCGATCTCCCAGAGCGAGGCATAGTATCCGCCGGCGTAGAGGGTTCCCGTCACACGATCGCGCACGAAATCGAAGATGGTCATCGGCAGCGTCAGGCTCGGCCCCCCCGCGGGGAGTTCCCCGAGGAATGTGTCTGCATACGGGTCCAGTTTGACGAGGCGCCGGGGGCCCGAACCGGGGGCGATGTAGGTGCAGGCGAGAAGGTCGTGCCCTCCCCCCGCCCGCGGGACGAAAAACTGATGCGGGAGGAAGTGCCCGGACACTTCCGGCGGGCCGCGCGTGTAGGCGACGTCGCTGTAACCCTGCAGGTAGCCGAGATCGCTCCCGTCTTCGACGTCAAACTTCCGGATGTGATTTTCAAAGCCGGTGCCCGCGTAGACGATCCGGTCATCCTCCGGGTCAAAGCATATCCAGCACTCGTCGTAAAAATACGACGGCTCCGGGTACGGCCTGTCGGCGATCACCTTCACCGCCCCGGCGGAGCCCTCCCGCATCTCGAATATGCCCCTCTGCGAATGGTAGAAGCAGCCGACGTAGATGCGGCCGGTGGAGGGGCGCACCGCCATACTGAAGAAATTGGGATACTGCGGGGCGCCGTTCTGGTAGTAGACGAGGGTCCCGTACACCCTCGACGCCCCCTTCGTCCCGTCGGAGTTGATCTCGAACTCGAGAAGCTGCGACGAATCTATGTTCCCCACGTACAGCCTCCCGTTCACCGGGTGGACGGCCATCGCCGCGGGGACCGAGAGCCCGTCGCCGGGCCCGGCGAATTCGATCAGCGTGTAGGCGTCGGGGCCCTCCAGCGGTATCCTGAATACCCTGTTGTTGTGCTCGTGCTCCCCCGCGTCAAAAAAGCAGATGAAAAGCTGCCTGACATCGGCGCACGCGGAACGCGCCACGCCGCCGAAGGCGATGAGACCGATGAGCATGGCGAGTAGTAACTTCACTGATATGAATATACCATAGCCGGGCCGGCCATTCTAATTGAGCATATCCGCGTCACCCGCCGCGGGGGGCGAAGAGATCGACCGCGGCCTTTTCAGCCCGCGCGGCCTTGATCCGGAGCCACGCAAGGAGCACCGCGGGCCAGAAGCGGGGATTGAACAGTATATTCAGCGTGAGAAAGCACTCGTAGGTGCAGAAGCATCTCTCCCGGCGTATCGCCCCCCGCGCCCGCGCGGCCTTTTCCCCGCGCCATATCTCCCGGAAGTCGTACCCGAAATCCCTCAGATTGCCCAGCGGCAGGTCGGTGCGCATCTCGCACGGATAGACCTCGCCGTTGGCGAAGAGCGCCGCCCCGAGGCTGCCCGCGGCGGAACACGGGAGCAGGCACCGCCGCTCCCGCGCTATCCGCGCGATGAGCCGGTGCCTGACGATGCGCTTGGCGTTGACGAGATCGGCGCCCGGGAAATGCCGGTACCCCCGGAGAACGCCGTCGAGCAGCGCCCTTTCGAGGCGGACGGCGTAGGCGAGATACCGCTCGATGTCGACGTCGAGCGCGGCCGGATCCCGGGGCCTTCCCCGCGCGAGAAGGGTGAATACGGCGGATGGTTTCAAGACGCGCGTGAAGTAGTCGAGGTTCCCGTCGAGCAGCCGGTCGTTGAACGAGGTGACGGTGGTCTCGATGTTCACGTTGAAGCGGGGGACGCGCCGCTCGATGCGCTGGAGTTCCCGCAGGGTGGCGACCGCCTTCGAGAAGAGGCCGGGAACGCCGCGCAACGCGTCGTGCGCGTCCCCGACGGCGTCGAGCGACACGTCCACGCCGAGCGTGAGTTTCGGGCACGCCGCGAGGACGCGCTCCACGGCGGACACCACGCGCGCGGTCAGGCTCCCGTTCGTCGGTATCGCGACATTCCGGACGCCCGTCGCGCGATAGAATATGCCGATGATCTCCGCGAGGTCCTCCCGGAGGAAAGGCTCGCCGCCCGTGGGAAGAAGAAAGAGGAGGCGGCCCATCGTCGCCGCCGCCCTCTCGATCTCCTCGAGGGAGAGCTCCCGCGCGACGTCGGGGAACACGGTGCCGTCGCCGAAGAGGCAGTGCCCGCACCGGGCATTGCACCTATCGGTCACAAAGAAGACCAGGTAGAGGGGGAGCCCCTCCGTGCGGAGGACGCGCGCGGCGGGGCGGATGTAGTCGAAGATCCGCATCCTCAGTACCTTTCCCCCCTTGCATAGCTGATGAGGCCGTGGATCCCGCCGAGGCCATGGGCGACCTGGTCGGCGAGCAACAGGGGGATCGCGAGCGCGCACCTGGCCGGGCCGCCCTCCCGCGCGATGAATGCGAGGAAGCCGGCGTTGAGGGACAGCGAGGCCAAGGCCAGCGCGAGCGCCGCGGCGAGGTACGCCTTCCCCGCCATAAGCGACAACAGTGCCGCGGCGCAGGCGAGCATCGAGAGCGCGATGCCCGCCGTGAAACTTCGGGGCGACGTGAGGTGCGCGGGCGAATCGCTTCGCCCGGCGAGCCGCCTGAGCGTGATCTTCACGATCCCACTGGTACGGCGGAACCCCGTCGCCAGCAGTTCCCGGAGGCTATAGTGCCTGAGGTGCCTCACCACGAGCTCCTTGTCCAGGAGCATTCGGTATCCGCGCGCCCGTATCCGCCCGCCGAATTCGGTGTCCTCTATGCAGGCGTTCCGGTAGCCCTCGTTGAACCCCCCGGCGCCGAGGAACGCGGCCCTTGTGATCGCCGCGATGCTGGAGTAGAAGACGCCGATCTCCGGCGGCAGCATTCGGTAGGTGTAATGCATATAGGCGTTCTTGTAGAAGCTCGCCAAGTTGCCGTGCGCCGAGTCCTTGCCCAGCATGCCCACCACGGCATCGCATTCCCCGCCCTCCAGCGCCCCCGCCACCCGGCCGAGGGCGTCCGCGGGGATGACAATGTCGGAGTCGACGAACACGAGGATCCTCCCCGCGGACACCCTCGCGCCGGCGTTCCGCGCAGCCGCCGCCCCCCTCGCCTCCCCGCTCCGCACCAGGCGGCAGGGGAAGCCCGCGACGATCCCCAGCGTGCCGTCCACGGAACCGTCGTCCACGACGACCAGTTCGAAGTCCCGATAGCCCGAGGCGAAGACCGCCGCGAGGCACGCGCCCACCGTCGCCTCGCTGTCGCGGGCGGGGACGATGACCGAGAGGGTACACCGCTCAGAGACGGGTGGCATAGTCCTGCCTCGCGTAGACGTGGCGGAGCCCATCCCCGCCGTGCGCGACGATGTCCCGGGCGCATTCAAGCCCCGCCTGTATGGAGTGATCCATATTGTTGTACCAGAACGTGCCCGTCCTGCCCAGGAGGACGAGGTTGCGCAGGTCCGCGAGTCTCCGCTCGGTCTCCTCCAACTCCCCCAGGTAGTCGAGCCCGTAGACCGGGTACACGTTCTCGATCCGCTCGATGCGGATCCCCTCGATCGCGTTGTCCGGCCCCAGGGCGCCGACGGCGCGCATCTCAGACGCCACCCGGCCGGCGAGGCGCTCCGGATCATTCCAGGTCGCGTCGCCCCTCATGCAGGTGACCTCGACGCCGATGCCCGTCCCCCCGGGGGGACACGTGGACTCCCGAAAGTGCCGCGGGATGCTCCACCGGTTGAAAAGCAGATCCTCTTGGCCGTAGTAGCACCACTGGTAGCGGAGCCGGAGGGTGCCGCGCACCATCACGTTGTAGAGCACCGCAGAGAGGTAGGAGAGGCGCGGCCGCTCCAGTCCCGCGAGGCGGCAGAGGAAGTCGAGGGGGGCGGTCCACACCACGAGGTCCGCGGGCACCGTCGCGCCGCCGGCCGTTGTGACGGAGCGGATACGCCCCTCCGCGATCTCGATGTGCTCAACCGGCGCGCCGCGCCGCACCTCCCCTCCCCTCGCCTCGATCCTCCGCGCCAGCGCGCGGCTGAACGCGTCGATGCCGCCGGTGCCCGGGTAGACGAACTCCGTCTTCACGCGCCGCGGGATGAGGGCCCGCGACGCCACCTCGAAGAGCGTGTTCATCTGGAGCCTCTTGTCGATGATCGCCCTGTCGATGCCGGTGCGCGCCCAGTCGGAGTGAATCTCCCCGGGGTCGCGCTTGAGGAACTTGCGCGTGTACTCCCTGAAGAAGCACTCGTAGAGGGTCCTGCCGTACCGCTCGACGATGTAGTCCCTGAAACTCGGGCCGGGGACGCGCCGCCGCGCCACGAGGTCCCGGGAGACGCGGAGGATGATCCGCGGGGGCAGCTTGAACAGCGAGGCGATGCTGAGCGGCCAGTCGTGGTATCGGCCGAACAGCCAGACGCCGCTGCTCCGCGGCATCAGCACGAAGTCGCCGTCCAGCGCCTCCTTGATGAACGCCAGCACCTCCGGGTCGTCCGTATGGAACCGGTGCGGCCCCACGTCGAAGACATAGTCCCCGTACGTGAAGCTCCGCGCGAGCCCGCCGACCGTGCCCTCCTTCTCGACGACCGTTACGCGGATTCCCGCCTCCGCGAGCCGCAGTCCCGCCGACAGCCCGGCGATTCCGGCGCCGACGATCACCACCCTTTTCCCGTTCATCATCCCCGTGGCTGCCTCCGTCAGACGTCGTGCGGCCCCCGGCGCCGCATCCCCCGACCGCGGAACAGCGGGGTCGCCCAGGCGAGGCACACCGCCGCAATCCCCGCGAGCGACATCCCCCGCCCGAGCGCGATGCTGCGCGGCGCGTAGCGGAAGACAACCGTCCGCTCCCCCGGCTCGAGGTACACGCCACGCAGGCAGCGGTTCACCCGAAGGACCGGAAGGTCGGCACCGCGCTCGCCCGTTGCCGTCCACCCGGGGTACCAGACATCGCTCAGGACGAGGAACCCAGGGTCGTCGAGACGAACGGACACCTCCACCCTGTTGGGCGCGTAGGCCGTCACCTCCGCCTCCTGGAAGCCACCGGGGTTCTCCATCCGCCCCGCCGGCGCGTCGAGCACCACGGTCGTGCGCGGATCGTTCGCCTTGATCAGCATCAGACTCTCGCGACCGTCGCGTGCAACCACGGCGCGCCGCACCACGAACGCCCGCGGCAGGCAGGTTCGGTTGGCGTACACGAACACGGGCCCCCAGACCCTGCCCAGCGGGTCGCGGTACCCCGCCGGCGGCCTCCACTCGTGCACAAGCTCCATCGCCGGGTGCGCCAGCGGCGCGCCCGAAAGCACGTACCGCACGTTGAGGAGGTTGAGGAGGTTGAGGTTGTCGGCGCTCCGCGCGGGCGCATCCGGGTCGCCCCCCGCGACCTTCAGGTAGAGCCTCAGTTCGTAGTCGAAGTCGCTCGCACCGAGGCTCCGCGTCCCCTCGAATTCGAGGCAGGCGAGATAGTCGATGTAGTACTCCAGGAAGACGGATTCGAACCCCTTGATCTTCGCGATCCCCGCCGGCTCGGACTCCTCGAGGGGCACGCCGCCGCCCGCCTCGTGTATCCGGAAGAGGCCGGGCTGCCGGGCGAGGAACTCCGCTACGGGGCCGCGCACCATCACCTCGCGTGGGTGTCGCACCGCGAGCATCGGCAGGCCGAGGGACCAGAGATCGGCCAGCACGACCGCCAGGAGCACGGCATACGCCGCCCTCGGGACGACACGCTGCGTGCGAAACAGGGCGAAGACGCACGCGGCGGCCGCGAGGTTCGCGAGCTGCCGGGGAGCGGCGAGGGCCCCTCTCATCCTCTCGTAGCACCCGGGCACGAGCGCCTGCCACTCGGCAAGGGTGCGGGTGTGGGGCCCCGACGGGTCGCGATCGAAGACGAATCGCACGAGGGCCTGTCCGGCCGCCACCGCCGGCGCGGGGAACGCCACGAAGACCGCAACCGCCCCGAGCAGCAGAAGGAACGCCGCGGCGGCGGCCGCCGCCGCCCGCCGCGCTCCGGCCCCGCCCCGGCGGAGGGCCGAGAAGCCGTAGCCGGCAGCGATCGCGACCGCGAAGGCGTGGAGCGCGAGCATCCGCGAGGGGCAGCGGAAAAGGGATATCCCCGGGACAAAACGGTACAGGAGGGGGAAGAGCGGCGTCGCGGGCCCCATCGCGAAGAGCAGCGAAAAGCCGATGAGGACCAGGAAGAACGCGTTGCGCCGGTCCCGGCAGAGGACGGCCGAGGCGGCGGCGAGCGCGAGCGGGACGAGTCCCGCGTACGCGCAGAGCTCCCAGAAGTTGCCCGGCCCCCAATACGAGGAGTCGACCGCCGAGCCCTTCAGGGAGGGGAAGAGCAGCGTCATCAGGTTCGTGGGGGGGAGCGACAGCCCCGAGGCGACCGCGTAGCTGCGCATGTTGGCCCGGTAGACGAGGCCGGAGAACTCCAGGGCGGGAAGGAGCTGGATCCCGCACAGGAGCACGAAGATCACCCCCGACAGGACGAGCGACGCCGTGATCTTCGCGGCCGCACGGAGCCCGAGGCCGTGGGTCTCGTCCAGCGCGATCCACGGGAGGTACGCGAGGAGGACGAGCATCGTGTAGAAGAAATACTGCGTGTGCCCGGCGAGGAACTGCAGGGCGCAGGCCGCCCCCAGCAGCGCGGAGGCGGCGGAACCCGGGCGCCGCAAGATCCTCTCGGCGCAGAAGAAGACAAACGGGATCCACGCGATGGAACAGTAGTGCCAGTACTGCCCGATGAAGAGCCGGGAGACGAGGTAGCCGCTGAAGGCGAAGACCGCCGCCGAGAGGAACGCCTGCCGCCGGTCCCCCGCGATCTCCCGCACGAAGAGGTACATCCCGAGGGCGGCGATCGCGGCATGGAGCAGGAAGAGCACCCCGTACGCGCCCAGCGACCGGGTGAGCAGGACGACGATGAAGAACGGGTAGAAGACGCCCAGCTGCGGGACGCCGTACGGAGGCTTCCCCGCGTACGCGAACGGCTCCCAGAGCGGGAGCTCCCCGTCGCGATGGAAGGAGTCGACGATGAAGGTCACCTGGGGAGCGAGGAAGCGCCAGAAGTCGGAGAGGGGGTGGTAGAACATCGACCCCGGGGAGAGGAGCACCCGGTGGAAGAACAGGCAGCAGAGCGCCACGAGAGCCGCGATGCACAGGAGGTCGACCTGGGACCAGGGGGGGCGGCTCTCGGTGCCGCCAGACGCCTGAATGGGCTCGGGGCGTCTCATCTCCCCTCTCTCCGGTAGACGGCCACTCCCTCCTTTTCGAAGACAGCGTGGTAGGCGGGGGAACGGATCGGCGCGCCCTTCTGGATGTCGCGCGTCGCCGGATCCCCCGCGCGCCCGTCGATGATGAGATAGTCGGCGTTGCGCGGGATCTTGAACATCACCACCGGTCTCATCGCGAGGTGCGGCGCGAGGTAGCGCGGCGCATACACGCTCGCGTCGCGGGGGATCAGCCGCAGCGCCTCCCTCAATGCCTCGATGTGGGCGGCATCGGGCTGGCACCTGAACGGCCGGATGCCAATCTGCGCCGCCATGATGAGCGGCCCCCGGATAAACGTCGCGCAGGAGAGGAAGAGCAGGAGCGTGGCGATCGCATTCCCTACCCGGCGCCCGGTCGCGAACGGGAGGCGGGAGCTCCGGGAGCAGCGTGCGACCACCGCGATCGCCCCCGCGAACAGGAACGGCACCGCCGGCAGGTAGTAGTAGGCGGCGATCGACTTCATCCAAGCCGACGAGGAGAGGCCCAGGAGAAGGAACGTGGGGGCAGCGAAAAGGATCTCGGCGCTCAAGAGGGGGAGGACGACGCCAAACGGCATCAGCACGAGATAGGCGAGCTTCAGCATCCGCGGGGACAGGAGCCGCATCAGCGCCGCGCCGGGGTCCGCCGCGAACCACCGCGCGATGCCCACTACGCCATCGTCCGCCCCCTCGAAGAAATAGCGCGCCGTCCCGGGGCCGAGCGCGGGAATGACCAGCCACACGGCGGCGGCGAACCAGAGCGCGCTCCCAAGCGCTGGGATCACCACCCAGGCGACGCGCCGGCGCAGGAGGAGCGCATAGACCCCGAAGACGAAGGTGGTGAGCGCGATGTCCTCGCGAAGACTCCAGCAGAGGAGCAGCGCGGCCATGAACGCACCGAGTCTCTCCCGGGCGAAGAAATACAGCGCGAGCAGGAGAAAGAGCGGTGCGTAGTGGATGAAGTAGAACGGGAACAGCGCCTGGTAGCTGATTCCCGGGTGCAGAAGGTAGGCGAGCGCAAAGCAGGCGGCCGCGTACTCGCCGAGGGCGGACCGCGCGATACGGTAGAGCATGCCCGCCCCCAGGGCGAGCGCGAGCGCATCCAGCGCGAAGATCGTTGCGCAATGCGGGGCGCATTTGAAGAACGGCACCAGGAGGAACATGATCGGGCACAGTTGCTTCCCGAAGCGTGAGCAGCCGGGGTAGCATTCCTCCGTGTTCCAGAACAGCCTGCCGTGGAGGGAGGTCCAGAACGACTGCGCGAACACGCACAGGTCGTGCCCGGCAAACCCGAATACGCGGTACACGGCGACGGCGCGAGCGAACGTGATACCGGCGAAGAGGATGACGGCGACGACCACGATCGTGCGCGCGCGCCGATTCATCCGCTCCTCCCACGCCGGGGCATCGGGCGATACGGTGAGGAACGCCGTGGCGGCGAAGGCGAGGGCCGCAATCCCCCCGATCGCCGCGGATACTGCGGCGGGCGGGCCGACGCCGATGCAGTAGTCGGGGAAGAAAAGCGCGGGGATCAGCAGGGCGAGGAACGGCAGGAGGGCGGCGAGGCGGCGGCCCTTCCCCGCCCGACGTGCAAGCAGGCGCCAGGCGCCCATCGCAGCCGCGGCCCCCGCCGCGGGCGCAATGGCCCACGGAAGCAGACGCCCCCCTCCGGTCGCGAGGCAGACGAAGGCACCCGCGGTCGCGCCCGCCAGTGCGGCCCCCGCTCCCGCCGCAACGCCGATGCTGTCTCTCACCGTTCCCACCTTCCCCCGCCGGGACGATCCACGCATCGCGCCGCCCCGCGGGGAGGCGTAACCGCAACGGCCCCAGCCGAGGGCCGGGAGCGACCAACGCGCCGCCGGAACCCCTCCCGCGGGAAGCAGGAGATCTGGACAGCCCTGCGGCCGGGCGCATCGCGCCGGAGCTTCTCGACGAGCCCCTTCCCTCTCATCCCCCGTATCCTGCCCTGCCCCCACTGGAGGTGCCACCCCTCATATCGGTATCCGTCTGCCGTGGATAGAAGGCGAAAATCAGTCAGGCGGAGAACGTGCTCACAAACCCCTTGTGTGGTGTGTGGTCGGGTTGGCACTGCACTCTTCATCCAACGTACGTTTGAACATACTGAATAGGGAGTGCGAGGAGAAGCACTACTAGCGCTGTGGCTCTTGATGTTGAACTTAGCAGAATATGCCATTGCATGGAAGTGGTTTCTGAGATCCAGGGACCGATCAGGGACCACCTCCTTTCCCACACGCGGCGTGTAGCGGGCGTGCCGACAGTTCCTCCGGGGCTCGACCGCACCGCGGTCTCTGAGATACCGAACGAACCAGAGGAACTCCGGGCACAATGCCGGCTCCCACGAATGGAACGTGTGCGTGTGCGGACACTCCGGCATCGTCCTGGCGAACTTCCCCCGGACCGACGCCATGTACTTCCTGATGCGGTCCTCGTCGTCCATATCCACGTCACCCGGCGGTCGAATCCCGCCTCTCCGGTTTCCGCTGCCGTCGCGCGCCGGGGCGCGAGCCGCAGCCCGCGGCGACGGCGAGCGCGCACACCGCGACTGCACGCGCCGGAATGCTCCTCCTCATCCCCCCCTTTCTCCCCGCATCCGCGGGGACTCCCCCCGCTTTGCCGCACCCGCGCACGGGCCGCCCCCTTGAGGTGCCGCCTCACGCGCCTCGCGACCGCCTTCGCCTCCGCCGGGGACGTTCGGCGAGCCGCACACCGGCCTTCGCGGAGCCACGGGTGCCGCAGCCGGTCCGGGTCGTTTTCGTACCGCGGGATGAGGTGCCGGCGGAGGTGCGGTGCGACGTTCCCGAGACAGGCGCAGTTCATCTTCCACGGATGGGACGCCGCCTCTCCCGCCCGCGCCGTCTTGACGAGCTCCCTGAACAGCCTGGTCCGGACCCGCTCCGGCGGCTCGTACGGCTCGCGGGCGTGCCGCTTCAGGATGTGGACGCGGTATCCCCGGTGGAACTGGTGCTCGTCGACGACGAGGATGGAGTGCGCGAACTCGCGGACGAGGAACGGGTCGCCGCCGCCGCGCAGGCGCGCGACACGGCCGCAGATCCGGCACGGGGAGGGCGCGGTCACGGCGCCTCCGGTCTTCACGGCACGCGGGAGAGCAGCCTCCGCACGCCGGTCACTATCCGGGGGGGCGGGAATCGCGCGGGGCGCGGGGGGCCTTCACGCCGGGTCCCCCGACGCCTCGAGTTCCTGGCCGAGCGATTCCCACTCCTGGAGAAGGCGCTGGTGCTCGCTCGCGAGAGCGCTGCGCTCCTCCGCGATCGGGGCGAGCTCCTCGTACGACGCGGCGATCGCGGGATCGGCCATCCGCAGATCCGCCTCCGCGAGGAGCGTCTCCTGCCGCTCGATCTTCTTTTCCACGGCGAGGATCCTTTTCTTCAGCGCACGGATGCGGCGCGCGCCTCGCGGGGGATCCCCTTTCGCCGCCGCGCCCTCCGCCGCGCCCCTCTCGACCGCGGCCGGTTCTTCCGCGCCGTTCTCCGCAATCAAACGCCGGGCGTGTTCCAGGTACTCGCTGTAGCTCCCGGGGTACGTCCGCAACGTCCCGCGGTCCAGCTCGACGATCCTGTTCGTCACGCGGTCCATGAACGCGCGGTCGTGCGACACGATCACGACTGTCCCGGTGTAGGCGGCCAGCGCCCTCTCGACGGTCGCGCGCGAGGTGATGTCGAGGTGGTTCGTCGGCTCGTCGAGCAGGAGGAGGTTGGCGGGGCTGAAGAGGATCCTGGCGATGCGGAACCGCGTCCTCTCTCCGCCGGAGAGGACGCGCAGCGGCTTGGAGACGTCGTCGCCGCCGAACAGGAAGGCGCCGAGGAGATCGCGGGCGCGCTGCGCCTGGCCCGTCGGCGCGGCCTCGCCGATCGCGTCGAGGAGCGTCGTCTCGGAGGAGATCGTGTCGGTGTCGTACTGGGCGAAGTAGACCCTTTGGACCCGCCTCCCGACGACGCACTCCCCCTCGCGCGGCGTCTCCCTGCCCGCGAGGATGCGCAGCAGGGTGGTCTTCCCGGCCCCGTTCACGCCGACGAGGCCGATCTTCTCCCCGCGCCTGATCTCGAGGTCGATCCCCTTGAAGACCTGATGCGTTCCGTAGGCGTGGCCGACGTTCCTCAGGACGAGCATCTCGCGGTGACTGTCCGGCGCGGGGGGAAAATCGAAACGGATCGCGGTCGGGTGGAACGGCGGCTCAAGGCGCGTGATCTTGGCGAGCCGCTTGACGCGGCTCTGGACGAGCGCCGCGCGGGCGGCGTTCGTTCGGAACCTCGAGATGAACGCCTCCATCGTCTCGATCTCGCGGCGCTGGCGTGTGTACGCCTCCCACCGCGCCTCGCGCCGCTCCCTGCTGCGGACGAGGTACTGCGCGTAGTTCCCCACGTAGACCTCCGCCCTGCCGTTTTCGAGGCAGACGATCCGGTCGGCGAGCCGGTCCATCGTGGCGGGCTCGTGCGAGACCACAACCACCGTCCTCCCGCACCGCTCGATCCACCCCTCGAGCCAGAGGGTGGACTCGAGATCGAGGTGGTTCGTGGGCTCGTCGAGGAGGATGACGTCGGGCCTGCGCAGGAGGAGCTTGGCGAGAAGGATGCGCATCCGCCACCCGCCGGAGAAGTCGCGGCAGGGGCGTTCGAGGTCCCCGGGGAGGAAGCCGAGCCCCGCGGCGACGCGCGCCGCCTTCGACTCGAGGGCGTAGCCGTCCGCGTGTTCGACCAGGTGGGCGCACTCGGCGTAGCGGCGCATCACCCGATCGTGCGCGGGGGAGTCGGGGGCCGTTTTCCCCATCTCCTCCGCGAGCGCCGCCATCTCCTTCAACGCCGCCTGCACCTCGGTGAACGCCGAGAGCAGCTCCTCCCGGAGCGTCCAGACGGGGTCGATCTCCGTCTCCTGGGGAAGGTAGCCGACCGTCGTCCCCTTCGGCATTCGGATCTCGCCCGCGTCAGGCCGCTCGAGGCCCGCGATCACCTTCAGCAGCGTGGACTTGCCGCAGCCGTTGGGGCCCACGACCGCGAGGCACTCCCCCTCCCTGACGGTGAGGTCGATCCCCCGCAGGATGGGCCGCCCGCCGAGCTCCAGATGGACGTGTTCGACGCAGATCATCGGGGCTGCGCGCCTCCGCTGGCGCCCATCCGCACCACGACCCTGTGCTTCGCCGAAGTTTCCTCCAGCGGGATGATGGGCTTGTCGAGGCGCCGCCCGTCCAGCTCCGCCCACGCCACGCCGCGCCCCGTTCCGTCCGGGTTCTCGACAACGATCTCGTAGAGCGCCTCGCCGCGGCGGTACTGGACGGTGAACCCGCTCCATTCGGAGGGGATGACCGGATCGACGGCAAGCGACGCGCCGGCGACCTTCAGCCCGAGCACCTCCTCGATCCAGATTCGATACATCCACGCGGCGGAGCCGGTGTACCATGTCCAGCCGCCCTGCCCCACCCGTCCCTGCAGGCGGGAGACGTCGGCGGCGACCACGTACGGCTCGACCCTGTACCGCGCGGCCGTCTCCGGATCGCGCGCCCGCTCGATCGGGTTGAGCATCCTGAGCAGCGACACCGCGCGCCCCCCCTCCCCCCGGCGGCAGAGCGCCATCGCCAACCACAAGGCGGCGTGCGTGTACTGACCCCCGTTCTCACGGACGCCGGGCGGATACCCTTTGATGTAGCCCGGGTTCCTCTCCGTCCTGTCGAACGGCGGGGCGAGCAGCAGCACCATCTTCTCCTTCTCGAGCACCAGGCGCGCCAGCGCCGACTCGAGCGCCCGCGCCGCCCGCGCCGGGTCGGCCGCGCCGCTCAGCACCGCCCACGACTGGGACAAGGAGTCGATGCGGGCCTCCTCGTCCGCCGCCGACCCGAGCGGCGCGCCGTCGTCGTAGAAGGCCCTCAGGTACCAGGCGCCGTCCCAGCCGTGCCGCTCGACCGCCTCCGCGAGCGCCCTGACCCTCCCGCGGTACGCGGAGGCGTCCTCCGGCCTGCCGTGCAGCGCGGCCGTTTCGGCGAACCGGTCCAGCACCGTCGCGAGAAACCATGCCAGCCAGACGCTCTCCCCGCTCCCGCCGGCCCCCACCAGGTTCATCCCGTCGTTCCAGTCGCCGCCGCCGATCAGGGGCAGCCGGTGGGGCCCCGCCGTCGTCGCGCGGTCAATCGCGCGGCGGCAATGCTCGTAGAGCGTGGCGCTGTCCAACGACTCGCGCGGGGTCGTGAAGATCTCCTGCTCGTTCGGGGCAAGCGGCCGGTCCTCGATGAACGGGACGCGCTCGTTCAGGATTCCCGCGTCCCCCGTGACGCGCACGTAACGGGCGGTCGCGTACGGGAGCCAGAGCAGGTCGTCGGAGCAGCGTGTCCGCATGCCGGCGCCGGACGCCGGCTGCCACCAGTGCTGCACATCCCCCTCGACGAACTGGCGCCCCGCCGCGACGAGCAGGTGCCGCCTGGCGAGCGAGGGGTCCGCGTGAAGCAGCGCCAGTGCGTCCTGGAGCTGGTCGCGGAAGCCGAACGCCCCGCTCGACTGGTAGAATCCCGTCCGCCCCCAGATCCTCGAGCTCAGCACCTGGTACGGCAGCCAGCGGTTCAACAGGATGTCCGCCGCCCCTTCCGGGGTGCGCACCTGGACCGCCCCCACCAGCCGGTCCCACCAGCCGATCGTGCGCCGGAGGGCTTCCTCCACCTCGGCCGGATCGCGGTACTTCATGACCAGCCGGTCGACCTCCTCGATCGACTCCGCCTGCCCGAGGAGGCAGATCACCTCCGCGCCGTCCCCCGGCTGCAGATGCACCGTCGTCTGCACGACCGCGCACGGGTCCAGCCCCGGCCAGACCCGGCCCGCCAGGCGGACTCGCTTCATCGCGGCGGGCGCGGCCATCGTCCCGTTGCGCCCGAGGAAACCTGTGCGGTCGGCGGTGTGGCTCTGCGGCTCGGGGCCGGTCGTGGCGAAGGCGATCCGTTCCCCGTAGACAGGATGGTACCGGTTGCAGGCCAGCATCGTCCGCGTCTCGCCGTCCCACCGGCTGACGACGTGCACCTGGCTGTCCTCCCTGTGCTCGCCGAGGGTCCATTCGACGTACAGGGTGATCGACAGCCGGCGCGGGCGCGACGAGTCGTTGCGCAGCCGGAGCCGCTGCACGCGGATCGGCTCTCCGCCGGCGTCGTCCATCGGCACGAAGACGAGAAGCTCCTGCTGGATGGCGTGGCTGTTGTGTTCGAAAACGGTGTAGCCCGTCCCGTGCCGCGCGCGGTAGGCGTCCCCCTCCCGGATCGGAAGGGGGGTGGGAGTCCAGTACCTCCCCGTCTCCTCGTCGCGGATGTAGATCGCGTCGGACGGCGTGTCGGAGACCGGGTCGTTGGACCAGCCGGTCAGCCGGTTCTGCTGGCTGTTGCCGTACCAGGAGAAGGCCGAGCCCGACTCGCTGACCAGAACGCCGAAGCGGGGGTTGGCGATCACGTTTACCCACGGCGCCGGCGTGCAGGCGCCGGGGCCGAGGTAGATCGCGTACTCCCGCCCGTCGCGGGTGAACCCGCCCAGGCCGTTGAAGTACGGGAGCTCCAGGAACGGCAGCGGGGCGGACGGCTCCTCGGGGATGGAATGCGTGGGCAGCGGATCGGGGAGCTCCCCCGCCTTCACCGGGGCGCCGAGCTGCCGGGCGAGGGGGCCGCGGGCGGCCACCAGGGCCACGCGCGCGACGGAGAGGATCAGCGTCAGGTCCTCGGGGGCGAGCTGCTCGGCGCTGCGGAGGAAGATCCCGCCCGGCTCGTCGACGCCGGTGTGCATCGAATGCGCGTCCACGAGCCGCTTCAGCTGCTCCTGCAGCGGCCGCTCGTAGCCGCCGGACTCCTCGTTGAGTATGACCAGGTCCGCCTTCAGACCCTGGAGGCGCCAGTAGGCGTGCGCCTGGAGCATCTGGCGCACGAGGCTGATATCCTCCGGCTCCCCGATGCTGACCGCGGCGATCGGGAGGTCGCCCGAGATCCCGTGCGGCCACAGGCGCGCCTGGCCCAGCCGGTTCTGCCGAAGGCGGTCCCCGGCCGGGCGGAGCGCGGGGCCGGGGTACAGGATGGCGCCGGCCAGCTGCTGAAAGCGGCGGGCCTCGTCCGGCTCGATGCGCAGGCGGCGGAGCTCGACCTGGGCGTACGTCCATGCGAGATCGAACTGGCGGGCGATCGCTTTGGGATCGCCGTACTTCTCGACCATGGCCAGGGCATCCTTGCGCGTCTCCGCGGCGCAGAGGACGAGGGAAACACGGACCCGCCGCCCGGGCTCCAGCACCACCGTGCGGCGCAGGCTGAATATCGGGTCGAGGACATGCCCGGCGGTCCCCGACAGCGCGCCGGCCAGGGCCGCCGGGAGGCGGACGGTGCGGCAACGCCCGACGAAACGCTCCCGGTCCGTTTCGAACTGCGGCGCGCCGGCCGTCTTCCCCTCGACCGTGATGCGGTGCGCCGCGTAGACCGGTGGATCCTGCGGGCCCCGCGGGCGCCGGAACGCGAGCAGCGCATCGTGCTTCTCGATCGACTCGGTGCAGACGAAGATCGAGCTGAAGGCGGGGTGCTGGCGGTCCGCGCCATGCGGGGCGAGGGCGAGCTCGATGTAGCTGGTCAGCTCGATCGTCTTCCTCTGCGCGGAGCGATTGATCAGGGTGATGCGGCGGATCTCCGCGTCGTCCTCGGGCGACACCGCGATCTCGGTTTCGGTGTCGATATCGTTGTCTGAACGGCGGAACTCGGCGCGATCCACGGCGAAGATCGCCGCGTACGACTCCGGTTCGACGCGGACCGGATGGTAGGTGTTGCACCAGATTCGCCCGCTCCGCGCATCGCGGAGGTAGCAGAAGGAGCCCCATTCGTCGCAGGTGGGATCGGCCCGCCAGCGGGTGAGATCGAACTCACGCCAGCGGCTGTAGCCCCCGCCGGCGCCGGTCACCATCAGGGAGTAGCGGCCGTTGCCGAAGATCTGTGTCTTGGGGGTGGCGGTGTGCGGCGTCTCGAACCTGCCGACCGACGGCGCGATCCCGGCGGGCATCGCGCGGGAGGCCGCCCGCTCGCGCATCGGCACCTGGTAGAGCGGGGGCGCGACCGGGATGCGCTCGTACAGGAGCGACTCGGTCGCCCTGACCCTCGGGTCCGCGTGGAAGCGCCGCTGCATCGCGAAGTCGTTGACGAGGTTGTCGACCGCGAGGAACCCCATCGCCTGGTGGTGCGCCATATAGGCGCGCACGATCACCCCGTCCCCCCCCTCCCGGAGGCGCTGCCGGCCGAAGTCGATTGCCTCGAAGAATCCGTAGGCGCCGCGGAGCCCGAGCCTCGCGAGCCGTTTCAGGTTGCGCACCGCCGCCGCCGGCTCCACCAGCAGCGCCAGCAGCGTGGCGTACGGGGCCACGACCAGGTCGTCCTCGAGCCCCCGCTTCAGCCCTGTCCCCGGCACGCCGAAGGCCTGGTACTGGTACGTCTTGTTCGCGTCCAGGTCGCTGTAGGCCGACTCCGAGATCCCCCACGGCACGCCCCGCCGGCGCCCGTACTCCATCTGTGCGCCGACCGCCTCGCGGCAGGCCATCTCCAGCAGGGAATGGGGATACAGGCGCTGCACCAACAGCGGCATGAGGTACTCGAACATCGTGCCGCCCCAGCTCAACAGCACCCGGCGGTTCCCGATCGAGCCGAACGGCCTGGCCATCGCCAGCCAGTGGACCGGCGGGACGTCGCCGCGCGCGATCGAGACGAAACTTCCCAGCCGCGCCTCGCTGGCGAACAGATCGTAGTACGAGGAGTCGCGCTTCTGGGCGTCGGCGTTGTAGCCGATGCTGAACAGCCGCCGGTCGGTGTCGTAGAGGAACCGCATCCGCATCGCGCCGCCCAGCTTCCTGATGCGCCGGCGGAGTTCGTCCGCCCGCCTGCAGAGTTCCTCCGCCGGACCGCGGGCCCGCGACACGGCTCCGGCGAACCGGTCGATCCCCTCCCCCGGCGATGCGGGGCCCCTGCCGGTCTCTCCCTGCGCAGCGAGGACGATCTGGCACGCGTGAACGGCGCCGGAGGCGATTGTTCGCGCCGAGGGTGCCTCGCGCATCGACCTCCAAAACGCGTCCCGGCTCTCCGGCTCGAGCCGGTTCAGAAGCGGTTCGAACCCTGCGGGCGGCTCCTCCGCCCACGCCAGGTAGCGGTCGATGCACGCGCCCCATTCCGCGACCTGCCGCTCGAGCGCCTCCGCCCAGTGAGACGGCCCGCCGTCCCTCTCCACCTCCCGCCGCAGGATCGAGGCGACAACCCCCGCCGGCGCCGCGGCCTCGCGGATCCGGCGGATGAGCCGGTCGAGCCGCTCCGGCGGATCGGCGAACAGCCGCTCGAGCGTCTCCATCGCCTCCAGGAGCGCCTCGTCGCGGGGCGGACGGGCAAGCACACCGCGCAGAATCCGGAGCGTGTCGTGCAGCCCGCGGACGGCCTGCGGGCCGATCAGCGGGCCGTCCGTCAGATCGCCGATGCCGTTCTCCAGGGTCCAGAGGCAGCCGAGCAGATTTCCGCTATCCACCATCGATACGTAGCGCGGCTTGAACGGTATCCGCGTCTTCAGGTCGTACCAGTTGAACAGGTGCCCCTCGTACCGGTCGAGCGTTTCGAGCGTCTCGAACGTCCCCTCCAGGCGCCGGAGGACCTCCTCCCCGGTGAGATAGCCGAAATCGCGGGCGGCGAGGGCGCTCAGCAGCCACAGGCCCACGTTCGTCGGGCTCGTGCGCGGGGCGAGAACGTTCTGGTGGGAGATCTGGTAGTTGTCCGGGGGAAGCCAGTTCGATTCGGGGCCGACGAAGTCGTCGAAGAAGCGCCACGACTGCCGGGCGACGCCCCGGAGCATCGAAAGATCGTCCCGTGAAAGCAGTGTGCGCATCGGCTTCCACCGGGGCCTGGCGCAGAGCCGCCAGACGATCAGCGGACTGGCCAGCCACAGGGCCAGGAACGGCGCCGCGCACGGCAACGCGGCCGGACAGAGCCGGTACACGGCGGCCGCGATGCCGAGCGCGAACAGGCTGATGAAGCTCACGCGCGCCACGAACGCGGGGGCGCGGCCCCTGCTCTTCCATTTGGCGATCTGCGCCGGCGTCCACTCGAGCAGCCTGCGCCTGCTGACCAGGCGGCGGTACCAGACCCGCGCGATCGCGTCCGCGGCCAGGACGGCCTGGTGCGGGATGAGGGCGGTCTCCGCGATCGACCGGAGGAAACCGTGCCGCAGCTCGCCCCAGGCGAGCCGGCGCGACGCCGGCCTCGTCGTCGCCCAGGTGAAAAACTGAGAGAGGGGGGGGAAGAACGCCCGCAGGGCAACGATGACGCCGGAGGCGGCGCCCAGCGCCGGGGAGAGAAACCAGGCGCCGACGAGAAAGGCGGCGGAGGCGGGCGGGACCAGCGAGCGCCTGAGGTTGTCGAATATCTTCCACCGGTTCAGCGCCGAGAGCGGATTGGGAACGCGTTTCCCGTCCGCCGCCGGCACGCGGGGCAGACACCAGTCGGCGATCTGCCAGTCGCCGCAGATCCAGCGGCACTGCCGGCGCATGTAGGAGAGGTAGTCCGGCGGGAACTCCTCGTAGAGTTCGATGTCGCTCGCGAGCCCCACCCCCACGTGCGCGCCTTCGATCAGGTCGTGGCTGAGCAGCAGTTGCTCGGGAAACCGTTTCGAGAGGACGCGGTGGAAGATTTTCGGGTCGTAGATCCCCTTGCCGAGGTAGGAGGCCTCGCCCGCCAGATCCTGGTAGACGTCCGAGACCGCCCTCGTGTACGGGTCAGTGCCGACCGGATCGGTGTACAGGCGGCTGAACGGGGTCGCCATCGCGCTGGGCAGCGAGATGCTCACGCGGGGCTGGATGATGGCACAGCCGCCCATGACCAGCCGGCCGTCCGGAGCCAGGCGAGGTTGGTTCAGCGGGTGGGCCATCGTCTCGATCATCCGCCGGGCCGCGCCGCGCGGGAGCTGCGTGTCGCTGTCGAGCGTGATCACGTAGCGGATGTCGGCGAGCTTCTCCGGATCGCCCGCGTAGACGATTCTCCGGCCGCCGCGGGCCGGGGCGCCGCTCAGGAGCCGGTTCAGCTCCTCCAGCTTTCCCCGCTTGCGCTCCCAGCCTATGAACCGCCTCTCGGTTTCGACCCACTCGCGCTCGCGGTAGAGGAGATAGAACCGTCCCGGGCCGTAGCGCCTGTCGAGGGCGGCGATCCCCTCCTCCGCCTGGCGCAGCAGGGCGGCGTCCGTCTCCATCCGCTGCGCCTCCGCGTCGGGCAGATCGCCGAAGAGGGCGAAGAGCAGATTCGATTCCGGATTGGCGCAGTAGCGGACCTCCAGCTTGTAGAGCTCGTCGCGGATGGTCCGGCGGTTCAGGAACAGCATCGGTATGACGACCAGCGTGCGGAACTCGTCGGGGATCCCCTCCTTCTCGAACGACATCCTCGGCAACGTCCGGGGCGGCACCAGACGGGTCAGGAGATAGTTGATCGTCTGGACGGCGAGCTCGCTTGCCGGGAGAAGGGCGAGGAGCGCCGCGGCCGATCCCGCCCAGCCGGCGGACCGGATGCCGCAGGCGAGGACCGCGCCGGCGATCAGGGCGGTCGCCGCCCCTATGGCCGACAGGTAGACCGCCGTGTGGCGTCGGAAGGCCCACTGCAGCGCCCGGTGTCGGATCCTCTCGCGGCCCCGCAGCCGGCTGGCGAGCGCGGGGCGGCCCTCGTCGATCAGATGGTAGCCGATGTGCCCGAACCGCGGATCGTCCCCTCCGCGTTCCCGCCATTCCCCGGCCGCCTCCACGGCGGCCCGGGCGGCATCCTCCTCCGGTATGTTCGATGCGCGGGACAGTTCCTCGACCGCGTGCCGGTACCGGTCCCTGGTGGCGAACTCCATCCGGCGGTAGACGTCCGCCGGGTCGTTGCGCAGCAGCGCCTCCACCCGGCTCTGACGCTCGAAGATCTCGCGCCAGTCCATCCTCGAGAGCTGCCGCAGGCTCGTGATCGCGTTGCCGATGGAGATCTGCTCGACCGCCTGCCGGGAGTCCTCCTGGGCGACGATCTCCGCGAGGCTTGTGCCCCGCGTCCGCTCCAGCCAGCTTCGGACGGGGACCAGTGCCTCCTCCGCATCGTAGAGCGGGCCGGTGAGCTGGAAGGCGAAATGGGCGCTCGGTTCCGGCATCTCGCGCGCCAGCTCGGCAAGGATGGCGAACATCCGGCCGGGATCGCGCCGCGCCGCGGTGAGCAAACGGTTGGCCCAGAAGTCGGCGCGCTCCTCCTCGTGCAGCCGCCGGTCGATCTGCCCGGCCATCCGCCGCAGGGCGTCCAGCAGGGCGATGCGCAGCATCAGCGGCGCCGCCCAGAGCTCGCCCATCGTCAGCGAAACGATCGACTGGTACGCGGACAGAAACTCCTCGATGCCGGCGCGGTCGAGGCGGTGGTCGGCATGCCGGACCAGCCCAACGGCGAGATGGTAGAGCCTCGGTTCGCCGCTGCCGGGCTCGGAGGCCAGGACCGGCAGCTCGCGGTAGAACCTTTTCGGCAGGTGCCGCCGGACATCGTCGATCTGCCCCTGGATGATGTAGGCGTTGTCGAGGATCCACTCCGCCGTGGCGGAGATCTCCTGCTCCATCCGCGAGGCCTCGGCGAGTCTGCGGCGCACGCGCTCGATCGTCTCCTCGCAGCGGTCGAGCTGCCGCAGGAGGGGTTCCTTGCGCCTGACATCCGCGCCGACCCGGTGCGATGACGCGAGGCGCCGGGCGTATCGTTGAAGCCGCGTGGAGGAGAGCGGTTCGGTGCGGACCGGCTCCTCGGCGGCCGGGATGTCGGGACGTTCGCGGATGGTGAAGACGGAGGGATGGCCCTCCCCGGAGTTCCTGAGCAGGAGGATCGCCCGGCAAACCTCCTCCGGGGACTTTTGGACGACGACGACGCTCTCGCCTGCCGTGAGCCAGCGGGCGTGTTCCGCCGCAAACCGTCCGCCGCGGACGACCCCGATCGTTCGGAGGACGAACCAGCCGAGCAGCCCCCCGGCCAGCGCCGACGCCCCCCGCACGAGCCAGTCCGCCTCCGCGCCGAACATCCACGGCGGACGCATCGCCACCGCCACGGCGACTGTCGCGCACAGCAGGCCGCCGACGACCGTTCGCACCGGGTCGTACCGCAGGGGACCGCCGTCGACGCGGATGCGCCCGTCGACCGGCTTGTGGATGGCCCACGAGCGCCTGAACCGAGCGCGGCGAAGTTGCCGCAGCGCCTCGCCGGCGTCCTTGTCGCTCGGGTAGAAACCGAGCAGGATGACCCGTTTCCTCATATGCGCTCCGCACTGTGCGCCCGCGGCGATCCGATCCCGATGCCTCTCCCGCCCTCCTCCGACGCCACGGGCAAACGGCCGCGCGTCGCACCCGGCACGGGGCGGCGGATCACGGGCCTTGTGCCGCGCCAGACCGAAGCGAAGATACGGGCGCACGAAACGGATCCCGGACGCCGCCGGCTGCGGCGAACCCGGGCCCGGGAGGGGCGCGGCGCAGACGACCGATGGACGCCGGAACGGAAGCGGCGCGGGGACGGCGACGGGGCCGCGAACCGAAGAACCGCCCCCCTCGTTCAGGCCGGCGACGACGCCGCATCTTCGCCCGGGCGGCATGCGCCGGGACGGTCACGGCAGGGAGGCGGCGCGGCGATCACACGAGCCGGGCACTCTCCGCCGTACATTCGTTGCGGCGGTGGCGGCCGGCGACGGGGCGCGCCCTGCGGGGATCGGGGGATGCGGCCCCTAGTTCCCGATGCGGATGTTCTGCCCCGAATCCAGCACGCCGAAGACGCGCAAGAGCCAGAGCACCACCACGACGAGCACCACGATGTTCACGATCTTTTTGATCCTGGCCTCCATCGGCACGTAGGTGTTCACCAGCCAGAGCACCACCCCTACGACGACCAGCGTGATCACCAGCGTCAACAGGTCCATCGCGAGCCTCCTTGTGGATGCCACGCCCGTGCGGAGAGGACGAGACTTCAGGACGTATCGAGGCCTCCTTCCTCCGGCGCCGCCGGTTGTGCTGGCCTGACCGCATCCCCCCGGGGTATGCGCGCGGGGGGCCGGCCCCATCGGCCTCTACGCGATATCGTCCTCAAAAGAACGCGGGTACAGCCTGCGCGCGCACTCCGGGCAGATGCCGTGCGTGAACGTCGCCTCGGAGTGCGCGCCGATGTACTCCTCGATCTGCCGCCAGCTCCCCTCGTCGTCCCGTATCCTCTTGCACGACGAGCAGATCGGAAGCAGGCCGCTCAGCAGGCGGATCCGCTCCAGCGACTCCTCGAGCTCCCCGCGCTCCTTCGCGAGCGTCTCGTTCACCGACCGAAGCACCTCCTTCAGCATCCGCTCCCTGGCGAGCCGGCGCATGGCGTCGTCGAGCAGGACCCCCTCGCCGACGATCAGCGCCGAGATGACGATATCCAGGTACAGCCGGTCCGAGGGGGCGAACAGACAGAAGCCGCCGATCTCCTCCACCCCCAGGATGATCACCGCGCAAAGGACGCTGAGTATCGTGAACGCGTACTGTTTCAGGAATGCCATCGCCCCGCCGGTTCAGTTGCCGCCTGCGTGGCGAGTATAGCATATCCTCCGCGCGATGCCCACGGTTCGGGGATTGCGGTCAGGCGCTGCGCCGCCGACCGTCAGGGGTATTCCGGCGCGAGGAAGGGTTCGGAGGCGATTCCCGGGGCCGCCGCCCGGCATGCGCCGGAGCGATCCACCGTCTCCCGCGATCGATCTACGCGGACCTCTTCTGGATCGCCACGAGGATCCGCCCGAGTCGTTTGTGCCCCGCCTTGAGATACCAGTTCGCCCACCAGGCGGCCAGATCCCGCGCGGACCACGCCTCGAGATTCCGCGCCAGCTCCTCGTGCGCCGCGGACGCGGCCTCGTCCATCCGCCGCATCGCCTCTTCATTCTTCGGCATCGTCCCCCTCCCCGGCGCCGCGCCGTGTCCCGCGCGGCGCAGGCATCCGGACTCCCGCTCCCGTCGGAAACCGACCCCCGCCCCGGCGGCTGCGCCGGGCGGGTCCGGAACATACGACGAGGCCGTCACCGGCGTCAGTGCGGGAACAGCTTGAACCGCGCGCCCGCGTCGAGGAACGCATCCGTACGCCCCTCGATCCGCTTTGCGGGATCGAAGAAGAGGCCGACGATCTCGTACGCGCCGAGGGGGACGCCGGGGGGGATCAATCCCTCGAGGATGGTCGTCTCGAACCCCGCGTCGAGGCGCGGGATGTTCGAGGCCACCGGCTGGAGATCGATCGTCAGCGTTTTCGCGTCGAGCATCGTTCCGTCCGGCAGTATGACGACGGCGAACGCCGTGAACGGCCGCTCTATCGCCTTGTTCGACTTGAAGACGGCCCTGAGCGGCTGGCCCGGGGAGAACGACTCGCCGTTCACGCTGACCTGCGCCGTGGGGATCGGCGTGGGGCCGGCCTGCGAAGCGGCATACCGGGCGATGAAGAGGTCGTCGGCGCCCGCCGACTCGAGCGGACTCTCCTCCTCCTCGCCGGGGCCGAAGATGGAGAGTCCGGCGAACCGGCCGGTCACGAGGATGCCGGTTTCCCCGGCTGCGGCGATGCCGAGGCCCTCGTCCGCGCCCTTTCCCCCCGCGCGCCGCGCCCACTCCAGGTCGCCGTTTGCGTCGTAGCGTGCGACGAAGACGTCGCTGCCGCCCGCCGAGACGAGCTCCACCGCCCCGGGTTCCCCGAGACCGAAGTCGGCGCGGCCGGAAAACCGACCCGTGACAATCGCCGGGCCGCCGGCCGCCCCCGCCACGCGGCTGGTCCGGCCGACGGCGGCGATGCCGGCCCCCTCGTCGGCGCCCACACCACCCGCGCGCCGCGCCCACTCCAGCCCGCCGGTCGCCTCGTAGCGGGCGATGAAGATGTCGCTGCCGCCCGCCGACTCGAGCGTGGTCACGCCCGTCTCCGGGGCGCTGAACGTCGCGCGTCCCTCGAAGAGCCCCGTGACCAGTGCCCCGCCCCCGGCGCACGCGGCGACGGCGAGCCCGGCGTCGTCGCCCTGGCCGCCGGCCGGTTTCGCCCATTTCAGCATGCCGGTCTTTTCGTAGCAGGCGACAAAGATATCGCTGTTGCCCGCCGGGACAAGCGTGGTCGCCTTTCCCTCGCCCGTCCCGAACACGGCCTCCCCTCCGAACCGTCCCGTCACGGCGACCGAGCCGTTTGCCAGGGCGGCGACGCCCAGGCCCTCGTCCCAGCCCGGTCCGCCCGCTCGTTTCGCCCACTTCAGCCCGCCGCCCGCGGTGTAACAGGCGACGAAGATGTCGGAAAAGCCCGCCGACGTGAGCTCGACCTGCGTGGACTCGCCGCGCCCGAAAACGGCCTTGTCCCAGAAGATCCCCGTCACCACGACCGAGCCGTCCGCCAGCGCGGCGACCGCCGTGCCCGCGTCCGCGTAGTCGCCCCCGGCGCTCTTGGCCCACTTCAGCGCGCCGTTCCCGTCGTAGCGGGCGACGAAAAGGTCGATGGAACCGGCCGACGTGAGCGTGACCTCGCTGTCCGTGCCCCAACCGAACACGGCCGTGCTGTCCCTCCCCCACCCGAACGCGCCGGTCACGACGACCGACTCATCGTCGCACGCCGCGATCCCGCCCGCCCCTTCCGTATAGTTCCCTCCCGCGCTTTTCACCCACGCCGGCGTGCCGCCTGAATTATAGCGGGCGACGAAGAGGTCCCATTCCCCCGCGGAGGCGAGCGTCGTCCTGTTCTCGTCGTCCGCGCCGAAGACAGCGTCCTTCTCGAAGCGTCCCGCCGTCCAGAGACCCCCGTCGGCGTTGGCGGCGATACAGGTTCCCGCGTCGTTGTAGAGCCCCCCCGCGCGCACCGCCCACTCCAGGTCGCCCCCCTCCAGCGCCGCAATCCACCGCGCCAGCGGCGAAAGGATGCACACCAGATACGCAGTCAGGCTCATTGCGCCCCTCCGTCGACATTCGTCTCATACACGATTGTACACCACGCGGCGCGCCGCCGCCACACCGCCGGCCTTGCGCGTGCCGCGGGGCTCGATCGTCGCGGGAACAGATGCTACCATCTCTGAGGGTGCGCGTGGAGATCGCCGCGGCATGGGCGGTGCCTTTCGGTGCACGCCCGCGCGGTCCGCGGCAGTTTTGCCTCGCGGCGGGGAGGGATCGCGGCGGACGGGGCGCGCCTGTCCTCGGACAAGCCCGCGCCACCCTCCATAGACGCTCGGGAAGGGATTTGCAGTCGAACGCACAACGGAAGGAGCCGCCATGATGATGCCCGTCGCGCGCGTACGCACGATCGCCCTCGCCGCCGTCTTCGCCGTCCAGGCCGCGGCGCTCGACGCGGCGCCTTCTGAGGACGCGCTCTGCTTCGTGCAGTTCCACCACCCGGGCGACGAGCACGAGCCGGACACGCCGACGCAGCGCACCTGGAACCGCGGCTACCACCGCAGGAAGTTTCTGCTCCAGCGCGCGGTGTTCCTCGCCTCCCCCGGCGCGAAACCGTCCGCGGGCGAGGCGGTCTTCTGGGCCGAGTGGGAACCGCCGTCTCTGCTCGTGAGGAAATTCGAGAAACCCGCGCAGGACGAGCCCCGTTTTCTGTTCCGCCCCGTCCTGGGGGAGTTCCAGAAGGCCTCGCCGCCGTACCAGAACACCGACCCGTTCGTCTTCGGCGGGCCGTTCCTCTTCGGCAACTGCAAGCAGAACGACAAGCGGGGCAGGCCGACCGAACTCCAGTCCATGCGGAACGGCTCGGTGATCCTCTTCGGCTCGAACCGGGGCGGCTCGAAATTCGTCCTCGACACCGTCTTCGTCGTGGACGGCTGGACGCCGTACGCCACCGTCGACTACGCCGAGACGCTCAAGGGGAAGGTCCCTCCGGAGTATTTCGACGTGACCCTGCACCCGATCGCGCACGACCTCGCGGTGAACGGGCAGCCCGGCTGCTCCTACCGGCTCTACACCGGGGCGACATGGGAGAAACCGTACGGGCGGATCTTCAGCTACTTCCCCTGCAGACCGTACCGCGAAGGGGACCGACGCGGATTCGCCCGGCCCGTCATCACGCTGCCGGGGATCGTCGACAACGAACTGAGGGGCTGGCAGCGGATGAACCCGCAACAGAACGTCGAGTCGGTGGCAAAACTCTGGGACGAGGTCACGCGACAGGTGCTCGCCCAGGGGCTCTCCCTGGGCGTCCACGCCGAGATGCCGAAAAAACACTCGACCGTAGACGTTGTATCTAACCATCACCCCGACAGATAGTTATGCCTTTAATCGTCCCTATTGAGCACTGATGTCCCATCACTGCTGTCCGGGTATAACGTGAACAGCGTCAACCGGTCATCGACATTGGCCTCTGGCAGCTTCTGTTCGGATTCCGTGACTACCTGCAGCAGAGGGGGGATCTCGAAAAGGGTCTGGCCCAGAACCTGCAGGATCGTGTAGAGATCCTTGTCGAGGTTGAGCCACTTCTTGCCGATGGCGATCGGCACATAGACGGAGATGGCGCTCCATATCCTGGTCTTCACCGCGGTCAGGGACGTTCCGTAGAACACCTTGATGCGGAGGTTCTGCTTGATCCATTTGAAGAAGATCCCCATCTGCATCGGCATTTGAACAGTTGCGCGATCGTGGGAGGGCCGGGAGAAGTTGTTCATCAGGAAAGCGGGGCAACGGTTCCGCTCCTCGTCGTGGCAACAGATGCGCCGGGACCTCTCGGGATGGTTCCGGGAGGACACCCCCATCGCCTAGAGGGACGACTAAAGGCACAACTGATTCACGCCGTGGCTGTTGTATACAACGTCTACGAATGGATGGCTCTGGAGACGATTTCGCGGGCCTCGGCGATGATCGCTTCGAGGTGTTTTGGGCTTTTGAAACTCTCCGCGTAGATCTTGTAGATATCCTCGGTGCCGGAGGGCCTCGCGGCGAACCAGCCGCCCGCGCTGACCACCTTCAGTCCCCCCACCGGCTCGCCGTTTCCCGGGGCGCGCGTCAGCTTCGCGACGATCGGGTCGCCCGCCATCTCCTTCGCCCGGACGTTCTCCGGGGAGAGCGATTTCAGCCGCTTCTTCTCCTCGCTTGTCGCCGGCGCGTCGATCCGGGCGTAGTAGTGCGGCCCGAACTCCCGCTCGAGCCCGGCGTACTGCTCCCCCGGATCCTTCCCGGTGACGGCGGCGATCTCCGCCGCGAGGAGCCCCAGCAGCATCCCGTCCTTGTCGGTGGTCCAGACCGTGCCGTCGAAGCGCAGGAAGCTCGCCCCTGCGCTCTCCTCCCCGCCGAAGCAGAACGAGCCGTCGAAGAGGCCCGGCGCGAGGTACTTGAAGCCGACGGGCACCTCGCAGAGGGTGCGGCCCCGCGACGCCACGACGCGGTCGATCATGCTGCTCGAAACGAGCGTCTTCCCCACCGCCGCGCGCGGGGACCATCGCGGCCGATGGGCGAGCAGGTAGCCGATGGCGACGGCGAGATACTGGTTTGGGTTCATCAACCCCGCGGCGGGGGTGACGATGCCGTGCCGGTCGGTGTCGGGGTCGGTGCCGAAGGCGACCCGATACCGGTCCTTCAGCCCCACGAGTCCCGCCATCGCGTAGGGGCTCGAGCAGTCCATCCGGATCTTCCCGTCGTGGTCGGCAGTCATGAAGGCGAACGTCGGGTCGACGGCGGGGTTCACCACCGTGAGGTCGAGCCCGTAGCGCTCAGCGATCGGGTTCCAGTAGCGCACCGACGCCCCGCCGAGCGGGTCCACGCCGATCCCGATCCCCGAGGCGCGCACCGCGTCGAGGTCGAGCACCGACGCCAGGTCGTCGATGTACGGCCCCGCGTAGTCGTGTGCGCGGGTCGTGGACGCCTTCAGCGCCGCCTGGTGCGACATGCGTCGCACCCCCCGGTTGTGTTCCTTGAGGAGCTCGTTGGCGCGGTTCTGTATCCACGCGGTCGTCTCCGTGTCGGCGGGGCCCGCGGTCGGCGGGTTGTATTTGATCCCTCCGTCCGCCGGGGGGTTGTGCGAAGGGGTGAGCACAATCCCGTCGGAGACGGAGCGGGGATTGAGGCGGTTGTGCGTGAGGATGGCCCACGAGATCACGGGGGTGGGGGTGAATCCGTCGCCGACCTGGATGTACGTCTCGACGCCGTTGGCGGCGAGCACCTCGAGCGCCGTGCGCTGGGCCGGCGCGGAGAGGGCATGCGTGTCCCTCCCGAGGAAGAGAGGGCCGGCGATGCGGTGGCGGCGGCGGTAGTCGCAGACCGCCTGCGTCACGGCGAGGATGTGCGCCTCGGTGAAGGTGCGATCATGCGTGTGCCCGCGGTGGCCGCTCGTCCCGAAGCTCACGAGCGTGCCCGGGTCGCCCGGGTCGGGCCTGTTCTCGTAGTACCCCTTTTCGAGCGCGGCGACGTCGATCAAGAGTTCCCTGGAGACCTTTTTGCCCGCGAGTGGGCTGACCGCCATGGTGCACCGTCCTTTCGCATGGGTTTCCGACGGATAGTATAGCAGGGTTCCCCCCGCCTCAGAGACGGTCGGGCGCATCCGTTCCCCTCGCCCGCGGCGGAGGGGGTTAAAAGGGGGACGGCGGAAGGGGCGGGCCTCCCGGGGCGCGAAAGGCGTTGCGTCGCGCGGCTGCACGGCGTATCGGTCCCCGGGGCGGACACGCCGGCCATACCCCGTTCCGCGGCCGACCGCCGTCAATGGGATCTTGAGGGGATGGGGTCGGGTACGCCGGCCTCACGAAAACCCCGCAGCCGGAGGGCGCAGCTGTCGCATACCCCGCACGCCTCGGGGCCGTTGCTCGCGTAGCAGGACCAGGTGAGGTAGAACGGCGCGCCGAGACGCACCCCCCGTCGCACCACGTCCGCCTTGGTCGCGCGCAGGAGGGGCGCCACGACCCTGATCCCCGCCCCGCGCCTGGTCCCCAGCGCGGCGGCCCTGTTGAACGCCTCGATGAACACGCCGCGGCAGTCCGGGTAGCCCGAGCCGTCCTCCTCGAGCGCGCCGATGAAGATCCGCTTCGCCCCGATCACCTCGGCCCAGGAGACGGCCATCGCCAGGATGGTGGCGTTCCTGAACGGCACGTAGGTCGAGGGGACCCCCCGGCGCGAGAGGTCCGCCTCGGGTATGGGCATCGAGCGGTCGGTCAGACTGGATCCGCCGATCCGCGCGAAATGGTCGGCGCGGAGGACGAGGCGCCGGGCGGCGGGAACGCGGTAGAAGTCGGCGATATCGTGGAACGCCTTGTGCTCGCGCGGTTCGGTCAGCTGGCCGTAGTCCAGGTGGAGGCAGGCGAGATCGTACCGCCGGGCCGCCATCGCGACCGCCACGCAGCTGTCCATTCCTCCGCTCAGGAGACAGACGGCGAGGGGACGTGTCGGTTTCTTTTCCATGCGACGCCGACAGTATATCGCGAACCCGCCAGCCAATACGACGGGAAACGTCAGGACACGAGCCTATTCCAGGCGCGCGCCCCCCCGGTGCCGCCGCGCTACCCCCGTGTCCATCTGCGTGCAGCCGGGGATTCAGGCTCTTTCCGTTCCGGCGCGTTCTCCACGGTGATCCCCCTCTGTGCCGGCGCGGATCCGCGGAGACGCAAGCCGTCGCGCACCTCAGAGCGCCGGGGAACATTTGACGCCGGGCCGGGCCTTCCCTATTCGTGCAGCGTCCAGCGGTCCTTGACCGCGTAGCGCCCGTACCGCAGCCACCCGGCCTGCAGCGCCCGCGCCGCCACGGTCGTCCCCTCCACCCGTACCTCCACGATTGTGCGGACCGTCCCCGGGCCGACCGCGCCGCAGGAGACCTGCCAGACGCCGCCCTCCTCCTCGAGGAAGCGGGAGGGGTCGTTCGCCGCCGCCCCCGCGGGGTCGAGGACCCGCATCCGCGAATAGGCGTGCGTGTGCCCGCTGAAGACGGCCCGCACCCTGTCGCCGTGCGAGACCAGCATCCGCCAGAAGTCGTCGCGCGACCGCCGGTACGCGTTGAAGGAACTCTTGAGGTGCCGGGAACGCGGGAAGGCGGGCTCGTGAAACAAGAGGAACACGTGGTCGATCGACGCCGGCGCCGAGGCGATCGCCGCCTCCGCCCATTCCCTGCCCGCGGCATTGATCACGCCCTTGCGCCCGAGCTCGGTGTACGCATCGATCACGATCAGGCGCGCGTTCCGGTGGTCGATATGGAAATCGCAGGCGCGCGGGTGCCTCCTGACCGCCCCGGGGAGCGCCGGGATGATCGTCTCCCGGACGCAGCCCAGATGCGCGCGCTCCTCCTCGTCGTCGTGGTTCCCGATCACCGGGAGGAAGAGCGGACGCAGCGCGGGATTCGGGAAGACGCCGAGGAAGTCGCGGTACCGGGCGGCCGCCGGATCCATATCGCCCGCAACGGCGATCAGCTCGACGGGCGGGTACGGCGGCAAGGAACCGGCGGCGCGGTCGCGGACCTCGCGGAGCGCGGCCCTCCAGACGGCCCCGTGCCGGTGCGGGTCGGAGAGGACGGCGAAGCCCCATGCGGAGGATTCGGCGCCGCGCGCGGAGGCCGCCGCGGCACACAGGAGGAGAAGCGCGAGAATCAGCGCGGCGGCACGGCGCATCAGGCTGCCCTCCTTCACCTGGTCTTTCGGCGCGGCGTCAACCGCGAACCCACCCGCGGTGGACGATTTCCGGGACCGTGAAACGGAGGCTGCGGCTATGGGCCCAGGCGATGAACTCCGGGTCCCTCGCGGCGGCGGTGGAGAGGTACTCGGGGCGCGGCGTGATGTTCACCCGCCCGAGGTCGAGCCGGTCGGCGTCCCAGCAGGTCTGCACCGTGACGTCGCCGTGCGTGAGCATCCGGGTGTGATCGGCGCAGGCGACGTGCAGCAGGGAGAACTGCGCGTCGGAGAGCTCGTACATCCTCCCGCGCAGCGCCGCCGCGAACAGCGCGCCGCGGGGGCCGTGCTCGGGGTCCGTCCCCTCGTTCTCGCGCCGGGCGTCGTGGAAGACGGAGAAGAGCTCGACGACCTCCGCGTCCGCCCCGGTGATGAGGGCGAGCCGGAGGGCGGTCTCGCGCACCCGCGCCCAGTGGCACACCCCGTGCGGGCCGTGCCAGCGAAGCGCGTACCCTCTCCGTATCTCCTCGATGAGCTCGGGCGTCACCACGGGACGTGGCCTCCGTGCGCGAAACGGCGCCTCTGGAATCGCCGACATGCTACCATACGCCGCGTCCGGCCGTAAGGGGCTGCGCCCGGCGTGGGGGACGTCGGGCCCGGAGGCGTTCGCCCGCGCCGCGGCACGGCCGGGCGGAGGCGCCGGGGGGCGGATCAGCCTCCGGTCGCGACCAGCCTCCGGAACGATTTCTTCCTCTGCTCGGCGTCGAGAATGCCCTTGCGGACGCGGACTGACTTCGGCGTGACCTCGACCAGCTCGTCGGCGGCGATCCACTCGATGGCGCTCTCGAGCGTGAGTTTCCGGGGGACCTTCAGCCCCTCGAACAGCTCCTTCGTGGCCGAGCGGCAGTTGGAGAGGTGCTTCTTCTTCGTCGGGTTGCAGGGCATATCCTCGGGACGCGAGTACTCGCCGACGATCATCCCCGCGTACACCGGGTCCATCGGGGCGACGAAGAGGGTCCCGCGCGCCTGGAGGTTTTTCAGCGCGTAGGAGGTCGCCGGCCCGGTGTCCATCGAGATCATCGAGCCGCGGGTGCGGGAGGAGATCTCCCCCGCCCACGGCCCGTACCCGGTGAAGCGGGACGAGAGGATCCCGAGGCCGCGCGTGTCGGTTAAAAACTCTCCCCGGTAGCCGATCAGGCCGCGGGTGGGGATACGGAAATCGAGCCGGATGACGCCGCGGCCGTTGTCCTGCATCGCCGTCATCTCGCCGCGGCGGCGCGCGACCTTCTCGAGCACGGCCCCATGGAACTCCGCGGGCACCTCGATGACGAGGTGCTCCATCGGCTCCTGGAGATTCCCCTCCGCGTCGGTCGCGGTGATGACCTCGGGGCGGGTGACGCAGAGCTCCATCCCCTCCCGCCGCATCTCCTCGATCAAAACGGCGAGGTGGAGCTCGCCGCGCCCGGAGATCTTGATCCGGTCGGCGCGCCCGGTCTCCTCGACCCTGAGCGAGACGTTGACGCGCCGCTCGCGGTCGAGCCGCGCGCGTATCTGGCGCATCGTCACCGCGCATCCCTCGCGCCCCGAGAGGGGGCCGCTGTTGACGAGGACGAACATCGAGACGGTCGGTTCGGCGATCTCCAGCGGGGGGAGGGCGGGCGACAGGAGCCCCGGGGCGGAGAAGGTGTCACCGATCGAGATCTCCTCGGGGCCCGCGAGCCAGACGATGTCGCCGGCGAAGACCTGTTCGACCTCGCACCGTTCCAGCCCGCGCGTCACCCACAGGTGCGCGGAGACCGCGGACTCGACGCCGGCGACCTCCCACGACTCCCCGCGCGCGCCGGAGCCGTCGTGACGCGTCCAACGGGTCATCGTCTTGAGGAGCGGATCGCCGAGACGGTGGACGCCCTGGAGGACGCGCCCGCAGCCGATGCGCCCGAAATAGTCGCTCCAGGCCAGCGTGCTCACCTGCATCCGGAACGGGGCGTCGCGCTCGACCGGCGGCGACGGCACGTGCGCGATGATCGCCTCGAAGAGGGGCTCCATCCCGCGCGGGCCCTCGAGGCCCGGGTCGCGGACGAACCACCCCTCCAGGCCGGAGCCGTAGAGGACCGGGAAGTCCGCCTGGGCGTCGCTCGCCCCGAGCTCGACGAACAGGTCGAACGTCTTGTTCAGGGCGCGGAGCGTGTCCGCCTGCGGGCGGTCCGCCTTGTTGATGATCACCACGACGCGCAGGCCGAGGCGGAGGGCGTGCATCAACACGTAGCGGGTCTGGGGCATCGGGCCCTCGATCGCGTCCACGAGCAAGAGCACGCCGTCCACCATGGAGAGGACGCGCTCCACCTCGCCCGAGAAATCGGCGTGGCCGGGGGTGTCCACGATGTTGATCAGGTACCCGTTCCACTCGACCGTGCAGTGCTTGGCGCGGATCGTGATGCCGCGCTCACGCTCGAGTTCGTTGTTGTCCATCACCCGCTCCTCGACCCGGGCGTTGCTGCGGAAGACGCGGGCAGCCCGGAAGACCGAGTCTATCAGCGTGGTCTTGCCGTGGTCGATGTGGGCGATGATCGCCAGGTTGCGTATCTTGTCTGCGGCTGTCACATGGGCACCGTAGCGGACCGAGGGAGCGCCTGGGCGGGAGACCCCGCCGGAAAGTCAAAACGCGCCGGATTGGAACCGTTCCCGCGCGCGGAAGACGGAGACGAAACGGGCCCGGCGGTCCGCCGGGCCCGTCCGGGATGGCAGGATTAGAGCGGGACCACGCGCGACGCCTTGTCCCCCTTGGGGCCTTTCTCCACCTCGAACTCGACCTCCTGGCCCTCATCGAGGCTCTTGTACCCCTCGCCCTGGATCGAGGTGTGGTGCACGAACACATCACCGCCGGTCTCGGAGGTGATGAATCCGTACCCCTTCTGATTGCTGAACCATTTGACTTTGCCCTTCGGCATGGCGATCACGCCTCCTTTTTACGGTACTGCGACAAGGCCATATACTGAAAAACCGCAAGGTTTAGACATCTCAGCCTTGCGGTCGAAGAGTTCTAAGCCCGTCGCTACTATTACAAATAAGTATATCCCACCCGCGGCGGGTGTCAATAGCCTTTTTCTCGGCCACGGGGCGGGAAAGACCCCCTCCGCCGGGCCCGGGGACGCCCCCTCCGGGCCGTTTCGGGGAGACCGGAAACGGCGGACCGGCCGCCTCACTTGTTGTGCGCGAAATATTCCCGCACCAACGCCTCCATCATGACGTCCCTCCTGTCGTAGAGGCGGCGGAGCTTCCGTTTGGCGCGCGTCGCGAGGGCATAGTGCGTCAGGATCGGGAGGGCGATCGTCGTGTCGGTGTAGCAGACGACCGCGTCGGGGAGGCGGTGCGGGTCCACCTTGCCCCAGCTCACCGCCTCGTGGGGCGTGGCGCCGGAGAGGCCGCCGGTGTCGGGCCTGGCGTCGGTCACCTGGAAGAAGTAGTCCTGCCCCACCTCCTTGATGCGGAGCACCTCCTGGATCTGCGGTTCGGTCTGGAGCATGAAGTTCTTCGGGCTCCCGCCGCCCATCAGCACCACGGCGCTCTTCCCTCCCGAGCGTTTCGCCGCCAGGACGTAGGAGGTCGTCTCGTTCACGTCGATGGAGGGGTTGATGCGGAGCTTGTTCCCGCGCAGTTCCACACCCGCCACGTTCATCCCGATGGTCGAATCGCCGGGCGAGGAGGTATAGACGGGGACCCCGCAGCGGTAGGCGGCGGCGAGGACGGAGACGTCCTTGAGCCCCGACTTGCGTTCCCACTCGGCCGCGTACCGGCCGATGAGGTGGTGGAGCTCGCCCGTGCCCATCTCCTTCTGGAACTCCGGCTGCACGAGGATCCCGCGCAGGATCTCGTCGGTCGCCATCAGGCAGTCGGTGTAGCCGAGGAGCACGTCGTAGATGCGGACCACGTCGTTCTTGCGAAGATCGGCGTCGTCGACGAGGTGGCTCCCCGCATGGAGCGGCATGTTGAAGGCGAAGTGCAGGTCGTGGTACAGGTTCGCCCCGGTGCCGACGATCCAGTCCACGAACCCGGCCTTGATGAGCGGGACGACGCAGGAGCAGCCCAGGCCCGCCGGGGTGAGGGCGCCCGCGAGGCTCATCCCGACCGTCACGTCCGGCTCGAGCATCTTCTGCGTGTAGAGGCGGCACCCCTCCATCAGGCGGGCGGAGTTGTAGGCGAGGAACGCGTTGTGCATCAGGTCGGGAAGCTTCTCCCTGCCCGTGATCCCCTTCGGCATGATCCTCTTCCCGGAGAGGTAGCGCGACTTGTGCGGGTACTTCTTGCTCCGGAGCCAGTCGGGTGTCTCGCAGTGGTTCTTCTGCAGTCGGTGCGTGCGTTTCATCTCATCGGTCCCTTTCCATGGATGCGCTTCATTTCACCATCACGACCCGCGCGGGCGGGATGCCGTTGAAGTTCGTCGCGCTCGCGACGCTGTAGGCGCCGGTGTGCTCCGCGTAGACGATGTCGCCGAGCTCGAGCTCCGGGAGGTCCTCCCCGCGCGCGATGATGTCCAGGCTGTCGCACGTCGGCCCGGCGAGGGTCGAGAGCTGCCGCCTCCCCGCCTTGAAAACCTTGAACTGGTACTTCGCGTGGTCGAAGATCATCCCGCTGAGGGCCCCGTAGACGCCGTCGTCGAGGTAGTACCAGTGTTTGCTCTCCCGGATCGCCTTCCCGACCACCCGCATCACGAGCACCGCCGAGGGCCCCGCGATGAACCGCCCCGGCTCGGCGATGATGCGCAGGTTGCGTTCGAAGAGCCGGTCTATCTCCCGGCGGATCACCCCGGCGGTCTTCTCGAACGTGTCCTCGTCGAAGTCGAAGTGCCGGATCGGGAAGCCGCCGCCGATGTCGAGCATCTCGAGCGGGAGCTGCTTCAGCTTCGCGTCGCGGAAGATGATGGAGGCCATCTCCAGGGCGTCCACGTAGTTGCCGAAGTGCGTGCACTGGCTCCCGACGTGGAAGCTCACCCCCGCGGGCTTCAAACCCAGCCGGTGCGCCTTGATGAGGAGCGGCACGGCGTCGGACGGGTCCGCGCCGAACTTGAGCGAGAGCTCCACGATCGAGCCGACGTTCGGGACCTTGATCCGGACGAGCACCCGGGCCCCCGGGGCGTGTTCGGCGATCTTGTCGAGCTCGTATTCGCTGTCGAAGGTGGTCAGCGTGACGCCCTTGCGGGCGGCGGCGGCGATCGAGCCGGCGGGCTTGATGGTGTTGGCGAAGATGATCCGTTCCGGACCCGCGCCCGCGGCGAGCACCGCGTCGAGCTCGGCCCTGGAGGCGACGTCGAACCCCGTGCCGGCCGCGGCGGCGATCTTCAGAATCTCGGGGTGCGGGTTCGCCTTGACCGCGTAGAACGGCTCGACCCGCGGGAGCGCCCGGCGGAACCGGGCGATCTGCGCGCGGACCGCGGAGCGGCTCACCGTGAGGACCGGCGTGCCGTGCCGCTGCACGATCCCCTTGATCTGCTTCTCGAACGCCCGCCCCCGCCCCTTGGCCACCGCCCGTCCCTCCCCTTACCTCGCTGCGCGACGCCGCGTATTCTACGACATCGCGGCGCGCGGTTCAACGTTTCCCGGCTCCTCCTCCGCATGTCCGGTGATTCAATCGTTCTTCGGCGATGCGCTCCCCGCCCACGGCTTGGCTCCTAAGGACAGGAAATCCGCGTTAAGGGGCAAATCAAAAGTGTAAAGCGGCTTCCCCAATTTCATTATGCGACTACAAAATCTCATTATCTTCCCCCCCGGCTCTGCGTAGGGGATGACTATCTTGTCGGCCAATGCAGCGACCATTTCATTTCGAATACGGGTCGTACTGGCATCGGCTCTTTTGACCCTATCCCCGCAGCACGACAGGATCAAGAGTCGGCCATCGGAAAGGGCTTTGGCATATTCCTTGCGCGGCCGTTGTGCAGGTACACGGAAAGCCGGGCACCAGATAATGGGCTGGCGCCCTTTCAGAAGAATATCGAGGCATTCCTTCTCCATTGGAGAGTGGAAACCGCTGATGACGACTACCCCGGCATCGCGCACTTCCCGGATAAAATCATAAGTCTTGAGAATAATATCCCCAGGACATTTGATTGAACAAAACAAGGCGAGTGTTTTACGTTTCAGGATGCCGAAATCGCCAACTGCAAAGAGCATCTTCGGCGCATGGCTTCCTAGCTGTCGCGTTAGCGATGAGGGATATCCTGTATCCGAATCCCGGATCGACAGGATATCCATCATAAGTACCCCTTGCAAACTCCTGGTGCTTATACAACGGATTCATTGCCCGAATCCGACAGGTCGCCTTCCCATCCTCATGGAGAGATAAAAAACCATTCCTTTAACACGCGCTTGAGCTTGAGAAATGCATCGTCAGTACAACGATCGAAACTAACTCGGGTGGCAAGATCCGAGAAGATCTTTGACGTTTGGGATTTCCTCACTTCCCGAAGCGCAGCGAGCATCGCCTCTTTAGGGTGGGGTGGCTTTGTATCGCTTCTATCAATGATTCTCCGCCTGACTAGCCAATCTCTTAACGGTGGCATTCGATTGCTCCATCCAAGGATTGTATCCACGTGTGGAGAATCGCTCCACACCCAACTCTCAAGTTCAGGGGCAATGACTATAGCTGCCGAACGTCCTCGCCACCCCGCCATGACCAGGCGGTTTTCCAGGTCTTCTTCCATCTCGATTCTGTCCATTCGATGGTCCTGGCCGGAGCCATGGTGATCGAAGACCACCAATGCGTACCTGGCTTGCATGATGGCGAATTGCAGAAATTCCGGGGCATTGCCATAACATCCATGATCATGTTCAGGATGGGTATGTATTTCCACCACAATAGGACTGATCCCCAAAGAATGATGCCGTGCGAGAATACCTCTCATGGTAAATTCCAGCTTCTTGTCTGGAACAAGAACCACTAGATCAATCATCCGAGCACCCCTCCGGCAAAGAGCACGGAAAGATTCGGTGCTCCTTTCCAGTCTTTCAACTTCGGATGCCTGTCTCCGCGCACGATGTCGGTAGCTCCATCTTCTGTCTTGGCCAAACATAAGACTTGCGATACATCGACATCGCTCAATACCACCGGGGAATGGGTTGCCATGAGGACTTGCGCTTCATACACCGAGGACAACGATTGCACGACCGTCTCTACAGCGCGCGGATGAATGCCATTCTCCGGCTCTTCAACGATATAGCACCCGCGGAATTCCCTTAAATAGGCGGGGAGGGTTAGTGCAAGAAGTCTAAGCGTGCCGTCTGATGCCAACCATGACGGGACCTCGAGCCCCCCGCGATATTGGAGCATCATATATCTATGCTTGTCATCCTTTCGCTCGATAGTGCGTATCCCGACCAGATCGGGCAATGCGGTCTGGAGATGCTCCACCCATTCCGTGAATCGCTCCGGATCATTTTCTTTAAGCCGCTCTATAACCCACGGGATATTCGACCCATCGGGTTTGAAGCCCGGAATCTGCTTCGGCGGACTCGCCTTGCGAATTTCCAGACTGTTGAGAATAAATTGCTGGATGCCTGATGCAAGGTAATCTTTGAACCATAGCGAGACAGGATATTCCTTCTCGTCGGGGGGGAGGTTCGCAAACGCCACACGCCGGGGTTTTGATGGATAGGAAGGTTTATATCCCTTGGGAGTCTCCGGATAGAAATTTTCGTTGCCTCCCTGCTCTTTGCTGACGACGACCGATTGCTGTTTCCTTGATAAGCCCTTTCGAGAAAGGATGCTTGCAGGCACATTCTGAAGATGAGGAAATAGCTCTCGTTGGGGCTCGATCCGGTTTCCTTTTATCTTTAGGAGAACGCGTTCCTTCATAATGCCGATGCCCTGGCCGTCCACATCCATGCCTACGGCGACTTCATATCGGATCCGGTCAAACGCGGGATTCTCCAATACCTTGCGGATTTTCTCCGGGATAAGCGCCTCAATCGCGAGCTCGAATGAATCCTCTTTTCTCCACCAGGTCAAATCCACCGGATTATTGACTCTTTGAGACACGGCGGCCTCAAGGCCATGCGACACTAAGTCGCCCAGGAAGGCTATAACATCCAAGAATGTCGTTTTCCCTGTGGCATTTGGGCCGACGAGAACCTGAAAAGGCGTGAGACTATGCCGGATATATTTCAGGCAACGATAGTTCAAAGCTTCAACGAGCGTAATCATATTCTATTCCTCCTTATAGTCCTGTCCCATGCGGTACTTGATATCGTAATTGATAATGAAATCGAGCTCTTCCTCTGTAATACCATAGTGCTTCGCCAAGACCTTGTCGATCTTGTCGATGATCGACTTGGAGTCAGACACATTGAATTCGGCGTAAATGATTGTATCGTTGTCCTTGGTTGTAATCTTCGTGCGCTTGGCGTGCTTTTCAAGGTCCCTGCTAAGAGCACTCGCGAGGCCTTGCAACTCGAGGTCATCAAAGGCTGCTGGGGGGACTGGAAAAGACCGTGCAAGTGTATCGCTAAGATGGAAGCAATCGCCATAGGCAATAAAATATGTGTAGAAGAGACTGCTATTAAGAATAGCGTGAATCACCTGTGCCATCGGTTTTGTTGAAAAGTATAGAAATCGGCCGTGGGCAGGCGGTGCGACCTTGCCATTTTTTGAGTAGTATGGCAGGCCTACCGTAGCTTTGACCCAGTATTGAGTCGCTTCCTGATAGAAAATAAAGTGCTCAGTTGGGGTTGTCGAAATAACTCTATCCAACGTCCTTTTGGGGCGTGAGAGAAATCGATGACTGATAGATGCATGAATCTCTCCGGATAGTTTGGGGAAGACACCCTGCATGAGTTCCTCGTCAAAGCGCGTATATTGTACCGTTGGGAAAAGATAGCCACGTGCCTCCGTAGGCCATCGGTTGTATCTAGTCGTGTAGAGCATGTTGTAGTTGGGGCGATGTGGCTTGCTGGCAATAAAAATGCAATTCCGACAGTGCTGCAGTCCATCAAAGAGCTTGCCCGGTCTGTCGTCACACGGCATTAGTGTGAGGTGAGCGGAGTGGCGCATGAGATATTCGCGGAGTAACAGCATACGCGAGGACCCCACTATTGGCAGTTGTACTATAAAACTGAAGCTACCCCCCGGGGCCAGGAGTTCGAACGACCGTTCACTACATACCGCGTAGAGGTTTCCGCTCTTTTCCACTTTGTAGTTTCTGATGCCGTATTCGCCCTTGAGGGTTGAAATTTCCTTCCATGGCGGATTGCCGATGATGACATCGAAGCCGCCCTTCTTCAAGATCCCGTAGAACTCGGCGAACCAGTGGAAGGGCTGGTGACTCCGGCGCCATTTCTCGAACGCATCCTTCTTGGCCATGTTCACGTCGTATTCCATGGCGAGGAAGCGGTCGAGTTCGTCGGTCAATTTCTTGAGGCGGGCGCGCAGTTCCTCCTTCGCAGTGGAAAAGTCCTTTGGCGACATGCCTCGCGCAGTCTGCATTTCATGGAATTTGTGGAAGGCCCTGTCGGCGATCTCCGCTTCTTCTTCGATCTTGCGCAGTCTGTCTTCCTTGTCGCCCAGGAGCAATAGACCCTGACGTCCCCCATGAGCATTGCGCTTCAATTCATTCTCTGCGGCATCGCGGATTTCCGCGAGATTGGCGAACCCGACAAGCGTGTTGCCGGCGCGGATATTGAAATCGATATCGGGGAGCGGCTCCAGGTCCTCAACCTGCTCGATCTGCGCCACGAGTTTCAGAAACAGCCGCAATTTACAGATCTCGACCGCCTCCTCCATGATGTCCACGCCATAGAGATTATTCACAATGATGGATTTCAGGATGAAATAGCGGCAATTGGGATGCCCTTCCACCCTTTTGAGAATACCCGTGAACGACTTGTGATAATTCGGATGGTTTTTTCTCCCCTTCTCGCCCCATTCTTCCAGGAAGAAACGCATCCTCTCCAAGCATGCCTCGTAGAGAGGATCGAGGATATTGAGCGCCGCAAAGAGGAATGCCCCCGATCCGCATGTCGGGTCGAGCACCGTCACGCTTTCGATCGCCCGCCGAAATGCCATCAGCAGTTCCGGCCCTTCGGCGTTTTCGATCACGTCCTGGGCGAATTGGCGGATATCGAGGTTGAGGGTGATAAGCTCGTTGATGGAACGGATCCCGCCCGATGCCAGTTTTTCCCGTACCTCCTCACAACGCTTTCGCCTGGCAACGACCTCGCGCCATATCTCCGTGGGGAGGGCATACTCGGCGGGTGCTGGCCTGTTCCATCCCTTGCGGCGCTCAATGAGTCCCGGTTTCCTTGTGTCGAGTCCTTCCGCAATCTCCGGCGGCAGCGGCGATTGGAGACCGTGGCAAACCGTCGGATAGATATACCGGTCCGGATCTTCGCGTAGCAGCCGCCATACGGAACGTTCCCCCTCGAATGCCACCGTGCATTTTTCGCGCGCGGTATCGAAGAGGGAGGGGATCACCGTATTCTTGCTGATGTACTCGGTGATATCCTCCTTTGTATAGTACGCGCCCATCTGTTTCTGGTTGATGTATTTCTCGAAGATGTATCCGAGGACATCGGGATTGATTTCATCGTCTTTCTTGAGCGGGCGCTCGTCGAGATGCCACTGGTAGGCATCAAAGAATTCATAGAGCTGCTCAAACGCCCTGTCGGGGATCGCGATGGTTTTGCCGTGCAGTTTCTCGATCTGATGGGGCAAGAAAATCCCCCCGTTCAGATACGGGACCTCCCCGAGCAATGAGGCGGCTTTGCCCGCGCGCTCCTCTCCCTTCTTGGCGAACCCCTCGAAAAAGAGCGGACACAGGAATTCCCGATAGTAGCGATCCCTCCCCATCTCCTTTCTGCATTGGGCAAGCTTGTTCTTCAGGTAATCCCGATCGCCGTTCAGGAATCCCTTCTTCTGGATGAAATATACGAACATCAGACGGTTGAGCATGACGGAGACATACCATCGCTCAAGTCCTTTGTCTGGAATACCGTCAAGGAATTTGAGGAACGCCCCATGCTCATCCTTGAAGCGGTCGTAGAACCGCTTGGTGACGCGCTCGATATCGAACGCCGTCTTCGCTCTTCCCGTCACATCGGGGAGCGTCAGGGTTTCTTCCTCTTCAAGACTCACTACCAGTGCATGGAGCTTCTGAATAAGGGATTCTCCCGGTTGACCGGGATGGTAGGGATGCTCTCTGCACACTGCGGGCATACCGTGCTCGCGTCGGACCCATTGCCAGATTTGCGATCGAGGCGTGCCGCCGGTGAAGATTATGAGGTGCTCATGAGCGACTTTCGTGACCTGTCGCTCGATTTTGCGACGGGTGGGATAGTCCGGGAGCCGCCCGTTGGATTCCGGTCCGCACACGAAAGCCGCCATGCCGCATTTCTCGGCGACAGCGGAGAGAGGATATGTGTTTCCATCCACCGTGATGTCGAGCGTGGCCTTGTGATGATTCCATCCAAGCCCTTCGATGAAAAGAGGCGTGAAGTCGAATGAGGCGAGGTGCTTGCGGGCTTCAGCGAGATTCAAAGGCATCGTTCACACGACTCCCTATTTCTCGACCTTAAGATCGGACAATCCCATGGAACAGATGATGCGTGGTTCCCGGGCGGTTTCCGCATCATCGGTCTTGACCGTGAGCGCATCGGCGTCACGGAGGGACATCACCTTTTGCGCCAGATCCTGATCGGATACGTGCGTCCGCAACAGGCGATTCAGAACATCCTTGGCGGCATCGCGCAACGGATACCGGTATATCTCCTCAATGGCCCGGTGCAACTCCTGCCGATCAAACAGAGTATCCTTCACTTCTTCCGCGTATCGCTTGAGCCGCTCATATGTTCTGAACCGCGCGCCCGAGGGGCGGCCGAGCTGACCCCCGCCTGTCTTCTCTTCCTTAACGATCTGCTCGACCCCTGACCGGACGAGGGTATGATGTGCCTCAAGGCGCGGAACCGCCGGCGTGGCCGGGGCGCACCTGGCGGCATCCAGAATCAATTTCTGCGATTCTGTAACGCTTCGACCGGAGGAATCAATCCAGGCGAGCGCATCGTTGTCCCCAGCGGTCCGCAGATAGACCAGAACTCCGGCAGGGGCCTCGGACGAGGATTTGTGCGCGCGGGTGGAATACACTACCGGTGGCAGATCGGCGACGGTTTTCTCCAATGCGGGATCGGCGCCGACCGCGTTCTTCCATATCTGATAGGCGTAGGATGCCATATCCACTTCCCCATCGGCGTCGCCGTCGAGGATACCCGCTTTTTCGGTAAAAAGATCGCGCACGGCCTTATCATTGCGGTCATCCTCGAAGAACGCCTCGTCCGTCCCGACCACTTCAGCGTTCTCCCGCAGGCGCTGCCGTACACGGGCGCGAAGACGAATTATGCGCTCCACGCCATCGGCGGGGAGAAACGAGTAGCTCACTATAGTTTCCGCATGTTGCCCGATGCGGTCCACACGGCCGATCCGCTGCACAAGGCGGATAATCGCCCACGGGAGATCGTAATTGACCACAATGGCGCAGTCCTGGAGATTCTGTCCCTCGCTCAACACATCCGTGGCGATGAGCACCCGAAGTTCGTCTTTCGGGGGAACCTTGTCCCGCTTTTCGTTGCTTTCCGGGCTGAACCTCCAGGCAAGATGCGTTGGGTCCGATGAATTTCCCGTTACAGCCGCCAGGCGATCGACTCCCATCGCTTTGAGTTGCTTTTCGAGATAGAGCACCGTGTCGGCGAATTGGGAAAATACGATTATCTTGTCCTTGGGATGTTGTGTACGGATCAGTGCACGCAACGCTGATAGCTTCGTATCAAGGCGGGGATTCCACTCGCCGCACATGTCCAGCACTCCGATGAGCGCTTCGGCGTCGGTACGCAGGTACTTTGGGAGTATCTTGTCGAAAAGGTCCGCGCGAAGCCAGTCGAACCGTTTTTTCCCATGAGTGGCATACCCGCGGTAAACCTCTGCTGCCCGCTTTCTGAAGCCCTCGATTGTCCGCAGGTCAGTTGTGTCCTCGGCGGCGCATGCCGTCCCTTCTTCTCCCTGGAAGATATCCCCGACAAAATCGGTGTCTTCGTCGCATATCCGAGCATCCAATAGACCGCTATCCTGTGTTCCGATGGGGAGAGGTTTCCCCGCTTCTATGGCATGGAGATAGACAAAGTTCCGAAGGATGTGTCGTTCCACCGACTGGAGAAACGCCTGTCCGCTGGATTCAAGTCGCTTGAACAGATTTGTCCGGCAGAATCCCATCAATCGCTTGCCTGCACGGGAGAGATTTTGAAGCGCCTTTGCCTCATCTCTGGTCGGCGGTGTATCGGGAGCCGGGGCGATGAAGTTGCCCAATCCATAGCGGGGCAGATGGAGTGAGCCGATTGTAGTAACGACATCCGAGGAGTAGAGACGCGCATACTGATCTTTCTTGCTGCGCTCATCGATGGAAAATTTCAACGTCTTGGGGATACGCGTGGGGAAGTAGTACGGGACCCCCTCCTTAAGCGGGAGGAACTTGCGCCCGTTCGCGGGATCAGTTTCCGCATAATTATCCATGATGAAGCTGCGCGTCCGCCGGACAAGATAGAGGCGCATGAGTTCGCGCCAGTCGTCGGCATATTCGCTCTTCTCAAAGGCCGCCAATGTTCGCGGGGCGCATTGATGGCGGCGAATGAATTCCGTCTCCCCTAGATCTTTCAGCAGCCTCTCCGGACGGATGGGGAGCGTCTGATCGTCGGGGAGGAATAACCGGAGCTGGTTTGAGAGGTCAAGATAGGTTTTATTGTAGGGTGTCGCGGAAAGCAGAATGCACTTGCTGTCGTTCTTCTTGATGTAATCACGAATGGCGCTGTAGGTCTTCCCCTCGCGGTTGCGGAGATTATGGCTTTCGTCGATCACCACGAGACGATATCGGCGCATGTCGGGCAATTCACGGATAGCGCGGCTTAGAGAAAGCACTTTCCCGCGAAGATGGTATCGTTCCCTGTAATCTGTCCACATGGGGAGCAGATTTTTCGGGCAGATCACCAGAGTCTCAAGATCGTAATCGTCCTCGAAAACACGCGCGAGCGCCGTCGCCATCATGGTCTTGCCGAGGCCGACCACGTCGCCGATCAATACCCCGCCGCGCTTATTGACGTGATGTGCGGCGATTTTGACCGCTGCTTCCTGAAAGGCGAACAGCCTGTCCTTCAGCTCGTCCGGCAGGTGGAATTCGGATATGCCCTCGCGGGCCTCGCGGGATAGATGGTAGGCCATCTTGATGTAGATATGATATGGGGGGATCGCATCCTCGCGCGCCCAGCTCTCCTCGATGACGCTCACAAGATCGGAGGAGATATCGATGCACCAATGGTCACTCCATCTATCCTCGAACCATTGCGCCAGTTTTCGGCATGCATCGTGATCGAGGACGTCGATGTTCAACTCTCCCTGATGCGCAAGGCCGGCGAGGGTCAGATTACTGCTGCCAAGGTAACCGACGGTTGGATTTATGGGATCCGGTCTGAACAGCAGATACAGTTTTGCGTGGAGCGGATGGCGCAGAAACAGCCTGACGACGACCTTCTTCGCTTTAATCTGTGCGGCCAGTCTGCGAAGTCCCGCTTCGTCATCATTAGTGGGTACGCCGATCGTCAGTTGCTCCTTGAATTTCTGGACTATCTCCTTCTTGAGGCGAACGGCGATTTTCTGATCGATATCCTCGTCTGACTTGCCCATACCGAGAAGGGTATAGACTTCTTCATGGGGTATGCGCTGCATCCCGACAAGCAGACGGCAGCAACGCCCCTCTCCGCCCGCCCAACGCTCAATGTGAGAATCCAGGGCCTTCCACCCGCGGAGATTGAAATATCCCACGCAAAAATCCGCGCGGTCGGAGACTGCAATCGTTTCACGGAGAGCGGAAAGGAGATCGTCGGAGATGTTGTCGAAGATGCGGGGCATTGAGCGCCTCCAGAGGGGCTAATGATACGACAATCTCGATGAGATCACAATGTTGAGCCGATATCCATGTTGAGCCGATATCCCTGCCGTAGTAAAGCAAACATGAATTTACATAGTTGGGCTATTTGCAGGAGTGATTGTGTTTGATGGGCGATATCAAGATGGGAAGGAGTCACGCCTCCGACGTGGAGGCAAGCTCGACGGCGGTCCGGATCCTTGCGGCGACGTGGGGGATAACGCCGGCCCGGAAACACCCTCTCCGCTCAGTCCCCCTTGCCCTCGCTCCTATTACGCTACCCCTCGCACGAAGACGCCCTTTTGAATCTAGAGCGTCCGGCGCAGGCTGGCCGCAAACCGCCCGCTCGCACGGAAAAGCCCTACTGCTGCACCACGGCCTTGCAGCTGTCGTTGAACGCCCCAACTCATTCGATGCGCCTTGCCCGATTCGGTTCCCTTCCCCGGATCATGGAGTGAGAAAGAGGCGCACGGAACAACAATGCACATAGCACATAAAGAAGCGGCGCGCCCTTTCGGGCGCGCCGCTTGGGGCATCACCGTTGTGCGGAGAGCCGGTCAGGCCTTCTTCACCTTGTCCGCCAGCTTGATGAGCCGGCAGATGCGGATGACCTCGAGCCTGCCTCCCACCCCCACGGCCGCGCTGTCGGCGCGGAACTCCTGGACGATGCCGACGCGCTCCTTGCCGCCGTCCGTCCTCCATCCGACCAGATTGCCGATCTTGATATCGGTCGGGACCGACGGACGCCTGCTGGGCTTCGCCGGGGTCATCTGGGAGTACTTCAACCAGATCGGCTCGGCCTGTGCCGCGTCGCCGACCACAAGGATCGAGGGCGCGCCTTCTTCGCCGAATCTCCTCAGGACGACCTTCTTGGCGGCCTTACGGCCCCTGCGGCCGGCCTTCTTCTGCTTTTTCGCGGCCTTGGGGGCCGCCTTCCCCGCCTTCTTGCCGGGCTTCGCTGCGGCAGCCGCGGCCTGTTTCTTAACCTTCCTGCCGCTCCTGGCGGCCTTTTTCGCGGTCTTTTTCGCCTTTTTGGGCGTCTCCTCGGCCTGCGAGGAGATGAGTTCATCGATCATCTGCGTCCTCCTTCCTTCTTTTCGTTCTTTCGAACCCCCGCGGACGCACCGCGGAACCTCCTGACCGGCTGCGGAACCCGCCGTCCGCACCACAGTCACTTCACGGCTTCATGGTATCAGGAAACGGACGTCTGTCAAGGAAAATTGAGCGTCCACAGGGGGGCTGGGGCGCCCCCGCCCGGCGCGCAATGCGGCGCCGTTCAGGCCCGTTCCCGTGGTATATTTGCGCAATGCGCGCCGCTGCAAGCGCTTCGTGCGCCGTCCTCCTCGTCTGTGCCGCCCGCGTCCCGTCGTTGGCGGAGACGTGGGCGTGGTCAGGCACCGGGCGCATCGAGGGGGCGGACAACGTCTTCAGGATCGTCCAGGCCTGCGGCGGCGCCCTGCACGCCGCCACCGGCCCCCGCGGGGCGGTCTACACGTCCCACGGGGAAGGATGGAGCCGCCCCGCGTTCCTCCCCGGCGCAGCCGATGTCCTGGCCCTCATCGAAGCGTCAAACGGCTCCCTCTACGCCGGCAGCTCCCCGAACGGGGCGATCTTTAGGAGCGATGACGGCGGGGAAAGCTGGGACGCGATCTTCTCGGACCATGCGAACGTAGGCGAGGTCAAGTCGTTCGCCGAGATGGAAGACGGGTCCCTGTACGCTGGCACCGGCCCGGAGGGGACGATCCTCGTCTCCCGCGACGGCGGGGGATCGTGGGAGGAGGCGGGGAGTATCCCGGGCGCGCGGTTCGTCTACTGTCTCCTCGCCGCCTCGGGCGAGGTTCTCTACGCAGGGACCGACTGCGGCGTCTTCGCGTCTCACGAGGAGGGCCGGTGGCGGTCCACCGGCGGGCCTCCGGGCGTTCCCCTCGTCTTCCGCCTTGCGGAGGGGACAAGCGGATCGATCCTCGCGGGGTGCGATGGACAAACGTTCGAGTATCCGGCCGGGACGGGTTCGTGGCTTCCCGGCCTGCGGGTGAGCCGATTCAGCTACGCGGTCTTCAGCATCGTGGACGTTTCGGGAACGCTTTTCGCAAGCACCGGATCGGACAGCGGCATCCACGCGCGCGCGCCGGGCGACGCGGCCTGGCGCCGCGTCGCCGGTTTCAGGTACGCGCCGAACGTCTACGACCTGCTCCACGCGTCCGACGGGACGTCGTACGCGGCGGTCGGCGGCTCCGCGGGCTCGGGGGCGGTGTACGCGCACGCGCCGCTCCTGAAAGTCTGGGTGGGCACGGATATGCCCAATGCCGGGGAGCCGCTGACCGTCGAGTTCGCCGTGCGCCCCGTCGCATCCCGTTTCGACGCGTACGCGATCGTCACGGGGCCGGGCGGATCCTACTCCTGCACAGACGGAACCCCGTCGGTTTTGGTGCCCGGCATCCGGCCGTTCCTGCGCGGCGTCCCCGGCCTCGCCGTCCCCGCGTCAGGCGTCGTCCTCTCCCTCCCCGCCGCGCCCCCCGGCGCCTGGTCGGTCGTCGCCGGCCTCGTCCCCGCCGGGGCGCCGCCCTCGGCACACGGTACAATCCCCGGATATCTCGATTCCTGCCGGATCGAGATCGGGGCCGGAAGGTGACGTCTCGCCGCGGAGGGGCCGACGCGGCGGGGGCCCCCGTGCTCCGCGGCGGCGGCACCGTAGATCGTATCGCCTTTCCATGGCGCTTCCCGGGCACCCCGATTCCGGGCCGTCGCATTCGCCGCCGGATCCCTCCGGTGGCGATCCCGGCGGCGTGCGGTTGAACGGCGTTGACAGGCCGCGCCGCCTGGCCGATACTTTCGGCGTAAGGACGCGCCCGCCTGAAGGGAGCCCGCGGACCCGATGAAGACCTTCACCGCCGCGCTCGTCCAGATCGAGGTCGAGGCCGACGTCGAGTCGAATCTGCGGCGTCTCGAGGCGGGGCTCCGCGACGCGGCCGCGCGCGGAGCGGCGCTCGTCTGCGGTCCGGAGTTCTTCCTCTGTCCCGTCGACCCGTCGGAACTCTCCCGACGCGCTACCGCAGTCCCCGGCCCCCTCACCGAGCGACTCGGCGAGATGGCCCGCCGTTACGCCGTTCACTTCGTCCCCGGCACCATCCCCGAGCGGCGGGAGGACGGGCACCCGTTCAACACCCTTGTCGCCTTCGGCCCCGACGGGGCGCTGATCGGATCGTACCGGAAACGCCACCTCTTCCGCGCGGCGGTACCCGGGGCATTCTCGCACGACGAAGGGGAGTACCTCTCCGCGGGCGAACGACCCGCCGGCCTCATCGACACGCCGTTCGCCCGCCTTGGGACGGGCATCTGCTACGATCTGCGGTTCCCCGAGCAGTTCCTGCGCCTCTCCCTCGCCGGCGCGGAGGTCCTTGTCGTCCCGTCGGCGTTCACGAGGCTCACCGGCCAGGCGCACTGGAGCGTTCTCTGCCGCGCGCGCGCCATCGAGACCGGATGCTTCCTCCTCGCGCCCGACCAGGCGGGATCTCCGCCGGCGGGACCGCCGCGCTACGGGCGGAGTGCGATCGTCGGTCCGTGGGGCGAGGTGCTCGCTATGGCCGGGGAGGGGGACGAGGTGATCTTCGCGGCACTCCCCGCGGAGGCGCTCGCGGAGGCGCGCGCGCGCCTTCGCAGCGTCGCGGGGCGCGTGCGGGGCGATTCCGTCCCCGCCCCCTGAGACAACCATCCGGGGGGAGATATCCCCGGCAGGGAAACCATTTCCCGCGCCGGATTCCGGGTACAAGCGGGATCGGGACGCGAACGTTGCCGTTTCTCCTCTTCCGCCGGTTCAAGACAAACCCTCCGCGCGGTTCCTTGCCCTACTAGTCGCAACGGGGGACCGTTTTATTACAGACTATTTTCAGTTTTTTCAGCCGGTGACATAACGAAGCGGGAAACAACCTAAAAACCGCTCCCGGTGCATCCGGCCGCGCGCAACGAAACGGCGCCGGGTCGTACGCGGCGGCGACGCGCGCGGGGGACCCCCCGCGCTTCTCCCGGGAGGCGCGCGTGGGTGGCCGGGCGCAGGATGCAGAGCGCCCGGGCACCCCGATGCGCGTCGCGGCACGCCCGACACCGCAATTACAGTTCCCCTCCCCCGTCCCCACCGGCTATAATGAGCGCCTATGAGCCCGGCGAACGGTCGGCCCCGCAGGCCGTACTTCCCTCTCGAGTTCCCCGTTTCGAAGAAGGAGTGGGACCGCTACGAACTGGGGCGCGGCATCTTCCCGGAGGGGGGCGAGGTCCGCGTCCCCGACTTCCGCGTCCTCCGGCAGATCGTCAAGAGGATCTACGAACGCCGGGACGACCGGGCGTTCTCCGGCGTGCCGCCGAAGGCGGGGCAACTCAACGCGACCGGCCTCCTCAACGAGATCTTCCGCGCGATCATCAGGCGCTACTGCGAGACGAAGAACCCCGCGGCGTTCAAGAAGGGGCTGGCGCATGCGAAGACGCGCCTCGCTCCGAACCGGCTCCGCGGCGCGATCGAGGAGTTCGTCGCCGCCTTCCCTCCGCAGACGGTCTTGACGGGGCGCCTCGCGCCGCGGAAGTTTCTCGCGGGGGAGACCGGCGGCATCCCCAACCGGCAGCTCGCGGCCGCCGAGATGCTCCTCCTCGCCATCTCGAACGCCAACCCCGCGCTCGCCCCGGCGATCGAGCTGTTCAACGACGAAACACTCGCCCGGGAGACCGCCTACCCGGCCCTTCTCCGGTCGCTCGAGTCGTTCTTCCGCGCCCAGCCCGGCTTCGGCCGCGCCGACACGCCGATCCTGGACTTTCTGCGCGAGCCGGTTTCCGCATTCCCCGACTCGCTGCAGGGACAGCTCTCCTACATCAGGGAGCGCTGGCGCGAGTATCTGCCCGAGGCGCTCTACTACCGGCTCCTCACCGCCCTCGACGTCCTCAAGGAGGAGGAGAAGTCGGGCTGGCTCGGGGCGGGGCCGACGCAGGTCCTCACCTTCAAGGGGCTCCGCGACGATGAGTACCCGGAGTACGCGCGGTACGTCGACTCCCCCGAATACGAGCGCTTCACCGAGGACCGCGACTGGATGTCGAAGGTCGTGCTGATCGCCAAGAGCACCTACGTCTGGCTCGACCAGCTCTCGAAAAAGCACGGCCGCCTGATCAGGCGCATCGACGAGATCCCCGACGAGGAGCTGGACACGCTCGCCCGCTGGGGATTCTCCGGCCTCTGGCTCATCGGCATCTGGGAGCGGAGCCCCGCCTCGCGCCGGATCAAGCAGATCTGCGGCAACGCCGAGGCCCTCGCCTCCGCCTACTCCCTCTACGACTACTCGATCAGCCGCGACCTCGGCGGGGAGGAGGCGTTCCGCAGGTTGAAGGAGCGGGCGTGGCGGCGCGGGATACGGCTGTGCACCGATGTCGTCCCCAACCACACCGGCCTCTACTCGCGGTGGGTCGTCGAGCACCCGGAGCGCTACATCCAGCTCGACTCCCCGCCGTTCCCCGGCTACCGGTTCACCGGCCCCGACCTCTCCGGCGACCCGCGCGTCTCGCTCCGGATCGAAGACGGCTACTGGAGCCGGCGCGACGCCGCCGTCGTCTTCCAGCGGCGCGATACCCGCACGGGCGAAACGCGCTACATCTACCACGGCAACGACGGCACGAGTATGCCGTGGAACGACACGGCGCAGCTCGACTTCCTCCGCGCCGATGTCCGCGAGGCGGTGATCCGCACCATACTCGACGTCGCGAGGCGCTTCCCGATCATCCGCCTCGACGCGGCGATGACGCTCGCCAAGAAGCATTTCCAGCGCCTCTGGTACCCGCACCCCGGCACCGGCGGCGGGATCCCCTCGCGCGCCGAGCACGGGATGCTGCGCGAGGAGTTCGACCGCCGGATGCCGCACGAGTTCTGGCGCGAGGTCGTGGACCGGGTGACCCGCGAGATGCCCGACACGCTTCTGCTCGCCGAGGCGTTCTGGATGATGGAGGGGTACTTCGTCCGCACGCTCGGGATGCACCGCGTCTACAACAGCGCCTTCATGAACATGCTGAAGATGGAGGAGAACGACAAGTACCGGAGCGTGGTGAAGAACGTACTCGAGTTCGACCCGCGGGTGCTCAAGCGGTTCGTCAACTTCATGAACAACCCGGACGAGCGCACGGCGGTCGACCAGTTCGGCTGCGGCGACAAGTACTTCGGCGTCTGCCTGATGATGGTGACGATGCCGGGCCTGCCGATGTTCGGGCACGGGCAGATCTTCGGGTTCAAGGAGAAGTACGGGATGGAGTACCGCCGCGCCTACTGGGACGAGCCGATCGACTGGAACCTCGTCCGGCGCCACGAGGCGGAGATCTTCCCGCTGATGCGGAAACGGCACCTGTTCAGCGGGGTCGAGCGGTTCGCCCTCTACGACTTCTACACCGGCTCCGGCCGGGTGGACGAAAACGTCTTCGCCTTCTCGAACCGTTGCGGGACCGAGCGCGCGGTGGTGCTCTACCACAACCGCTACGCGGAGACGGAGGGGTGGATACGGACCTCATGCGGCATGGCGATGGACTACGAGGGCGGCGGGGAGAAACGGGTCGTCCAGAAGACGCTCGCCGAGGCGCTGGAACTGAACGTGGCGCCCGGCGTCCACTACATCTTCCGCGACCAGGCGACGAACCTCGAGCACATTCGTTCCGGCCGGGATCTGGCCCGCCAGGGGATCCGCGCGCGGCTCGGGGCCTACCGCTTCGCGGTCTATTTGGACTTCCGGGAGGTCGCCGACGGGCCCGAGGGGTACTACCGGCGCCTGGCCAAGTCGCTCGGCTGGCGCGGCGTGCCGAGCGTCGAGGAGGCGGTGCGGGAGCTGATCCTCGAGCCGGTCCACGCGCCGTTCGTCCGGTTCACGGGCAACACGGCGGTCGAAACGTTCGCCGCCGATCCCGTCGCGGCGCGCCCGGGACTCGCCAAAGACGCGGCGGAGCTGGTCCGGGCGGTCTCCAAACAGACGGGCGCCTCGGGCGACGGCCGCCGCGTGCGGGAGCAGATCGCCAAGGGGATGGAAACGCTCGCGCGCGTCGCCGCATTCCCACCCGAAGGGTCGCCCGCGCTCGACTACCTGCGGACGGGGTTCGATGAAGGGAGCGTCTTCATGGCCACCGCCCTCGCGTGGGTCATCACGCACAACCTCGGCGCGCTGCGGTCACGCGAGGACGCCGCGGCGCAGGGCGTGGCCTTGATGGACGAACTGCTGCTCGGGAAGGCGTTCGCAGAGGCGCTCCGGGGGCACGGCCTCGACGCGTGGGCCGCCGCGCAGCGCGCCACGCTCCTGGCCATCCTCACCGGCTACCACCGTTGGGCCGACACCGGCCGCGAAGAGGAGTGCCTCGCCTCGTTCAGGGATCTTCTCAACGACGGCGACGCGCGCCTCTGCCTCGGCTTCAACCGCTATAACGGCGTCCTCTGGTTCAACCGCGAGCGGTTGGAGACCCTCCTCTACTGGCTCTATACCGTGTCGGTCCTCGGCCTCGCCGCCGAAGAAACGGCGTCGAACGCCGAGATTCTCCGCGGCGCCGAGCGGCGCTTCGAGATCATACGGCGCATCCAAGACGCCGCCGAGGCGTCCGGGTACGAGGCGGACAGGTTCACCGCCCTGCTCGCGCCCGCGGCGCCGGCATAGCGCCCCCGGCCGTCCTCACGCCGTGCGGTACTCCTCGGGCACCGCGTCCGCCCCGTCCCACACGACATCGCGGAAGTGCTGCGGGTCGGTGTTCCCCTCGGTGTTGATGAGGAGCACCTGCGACTGCGGACCGAGGCGCAGCAGCTCCCTGAGCGGCCCCGTATCCTTCCGCCTCAGGATAAACATCAACGCGCCGAGCGTCACCGCTCCGGATTCCCCCGATATGATGATCGGGTCCCCGTCCAGCGGGATGCCGTACACCCGCATCCCCTTGGCGGCCACGTAGTCGGGGCACGAGATGAAGACATCGGCGCAGTCCCAGAGCAGCCGCCAGGCAAGCGGGCTCGGTTGCCCGCAGGCAAGGCCCGCCATTATGGTGTCCAGCGCGCCACCGAACGAGTGCGGCTCCCCGTCCCCCTTCTTCGCCGACTCGTACAGGCACGCCGCCTTCTCCGGCTCCACCACCACCGAGACGGGGGCCTTCATGCCGAACAGTTCGCGGTAGAAACCGATCGCCGACGCCGCGAGCGCGCCGACGCCCGCCTGCACGAAGAGGTGCGTCGGCCCGACGATCCCCTGCGCGGCGAGCTGCTCCTGCGCCTCGGCGAACATCGTGATATAGCCCTGCATCACCCAGATCGGGATCTCCTCGTACCCTTCCCACGAGGTGTCCGATATGACCTGCCAGCCGCGCTCCTGCGCGTCGACATTCACCTGCCGCACCGCGTCGTCGTACGTTCCGTCTATGATGATGACCTTGGCGCCGTAGCTCTCGATGGCCTTGATGCGCACCGGGGAGGTCCCCTTGTGCACGTAGATGACCGATGTGTGCCCCAACCTCGACGCCGCCCACGCGACCCCCCTGCCGTGATTGCCGTCCGTCGCCGCCGCGAAGGTGATCGGCCCGAGCTTCTGCATCAGAACCGGCGAGGTCAACTCCTTGAGCGGCAGCTCGAGGTGCGCCATCCCAAGCTTCTTCTTCAGGAACTGATAGACGGCGAACGAGCCTCCGAGGACCTTGAACGAGTTCAGCTCGAGGCGGAGGGATTCGTCCTTCACCCAGATGCCGCCGAGGTTGAGCATCGCGGCAAGATTGTCGAGTCCCTTGAGGGGGCTGACCCGGTAGCCGGGTATCTGGCGGTGGAAACTCCGCGTGAGGCGCGCGATGCCGGGCGGGAAGATCCGGTGCAGCGCCTCGGTGCGCTCGCCCGCCCGCGCGCGCAGGTTCTCGACCCACTTGATGGGCCTGCTCCTCATGACGCACTCCTTATTCCGCAGGGAACCGGAAAGGAGAACGGGGCACTCGCCGCCGCCGCGGAAGGAGCGCCGCGACGCGACGAACCCCCGTTTCGCCCCCTCGTTCCCGTAGGCGGAGGATACCATACCGCGGCGGAGGGCGGCAACATCGGATGCGGAGAGGGCGCGGATCGAGGACCGCCGGGGAATCAGTTCTTCCCCGCGCCACCGGAGTAGCGCTCCCGCACCTCGTCGATGTTCAGCGGTTCGTACGGTTTGCAGAGGAGTTCATTCACCCGCAGCCCCCGGAGATTCTGTGAGGAGGCCGCCCGCATCACGAGGGCCGTGTCCGCGCCACGGGCGGTCCCCGCGACGGCGATGACCCGCTCCCCTGAAGCCGCGAGACCCGCGTCGGCCGCCATGAGGACGATCTCGACGCAAACCTTGACCCCCTGGGAGAAGCAACGGAGCAGGTTGGCCATCGCCGTCGGCGTGTCGCTGCCGTAGAGGGCGTGCGTGTGGAACAGCATCGTGCCGAAATGCACCGCGTGCCCCGCCGCCTCCAGGTCCGCGATCAGTTCCCGCGGAAACGGGTGCGTCCCTTTCCTGAAACCGTGCTGGTGCGGGACGACGACAAGCCTGATCCCCCGCCCGGTGAAGAGCTCGAGCGCCGTTCGCGCCGTGGCGCCGGTCGTGGAGGCCAGGATGATTTTCTTCACCCCCAGCTCCTCCGCCCGCCTGCAGACCAGCGCGAGCGTCGCGTCGGTGTTTTCGGGCCCGAGCCCCTCGAAGTACACCGTCGTTCGTTCCATCCCCCCTCCTTTTATCCTCGCGTGCGTTCGGAGCCGAAGCGGGGCGGACGCCCGGAAAGGGGATCCAGGCGCCCCTTTTCGTCCCGCTCCGCCTTTCCGGCGTCGTGCGCCCCCTTGCGGATCATGGTGAGACGCGAAGGCGAATGCGCCAGTCTCCTGACCCTGGGGAGGGAGATTCCGTAGCGCATCGCCGCGACGCGGAGCACGAACGCCGTCAGGGCCGCAGAGAGAATCTGGAACCGCACGGAAAAACCCGCCGCGCGGGAGGCGACGAGGCAGGCCCCGCCCGCGAGCGCCGCGGTGGCATAGAAGTCGGTCTTGAGCACGACGGGGATCTCCCTGACCAGGACGTCCCTGATCAGGCCGCCCCCCGTCGCGGTGATGGCGGCCATCATGACGATGCCGAGGGCGCCGAAGCCCGACGACGCCGCCTCTTCGGCCCCGATCGCCGCGAAGACGCTCAGGCCCACCGCGTCGGCCGCCATCACGCAGTCCCACCGCGGGGCGATTTTTCTCGCCGCGAAGAAGACCGCCAGCCCCCCCGCCAGGCACGCCAGGAGATACGTCTCGTTCCGGAACGCCGCCGGACGGGCGGCGCCGAGGAGGAGGTCCCGGATGATCCCGCCCCCGATCCCCGTGGCGGTCGCCAACACCATCATCCCGAGGAGATCGAGCTCGTGCTTGAGGGCGCGGAACGCCCCTGACACGGCGAAAACGAACGTCCCGAAGACATCGAGCGCGTACAGCATCATTCCTTTACCGCCCGCCTCGAAACGGCTCCTCTGCGGCGGATGCTTCCCGCGACACCGGACAGGAACCGCCGCTCCCGGCGCGGGCATTGTACTTCCGCGGCCGGCTCGAAACAAGCGGATTCCGGCATATTGACATCCGCATCTCCCTCCGGTAACTTGATTGATGGAGCACGCGGTCGGTTGCGTTTTGCGCACCGCGCCGGGTGGTCGTTGTTCGCGCACCGATGCGTTCTCTGTGTACCCGGGAGGGGCCATGGACGCGCGCGGCACGGTGGGGGCGCTCGCGTGTCGAAGAGCCGTCGCGGCGTGCGTCCTCTCCGCCGCGGTTGTTTCGCCCGTCTGTGTGGCGGCGGGCGACTACCTGCACCCGGTCGTCGTCACCTGCCTCGGCGACAGCGTCACGTACGGTGCGCCCTGGGGGGCGGGCGATCCCGAGACCTACCCCGCGCAGCTCGCCGTCCTCCTTGACTCCGCCTACCCCTCGAAGGTCTGCGAGGTGCACAACCGCGGCGTGAACGGCGCTACGGCCGACACGCTGCTCGCCAAACTCAACAGCGAGGGCTTCCCCGAGCAGCCCGATTTCGTCCTCCTGATGATCGGCGGGAACGATCTGGGCGCCGCCCACGACAGTGCCAGTTTCTCGGAGATCCTGCCCCAGACGCTGTCCGAGGTCCAGCAGTGCGTGAACCGCATCAACGACCAGACGAACCATGACGGAAAGAAGCCGCGCGTGCTCCTCTCCGCCTTCATCCCGAACAGGATAGGGAATGTGGGGGGGTGGGACGCGAACCTGGGCATCCAGATATACAACGCAAGCCTCGCGGATATGGAGGGGGTGGACCGCTATTTCAGCACGAACTTCTCCGACCTGTACTCCCCCACCCCCCCCCTTACGATCGAGGACCTGATATGCGGCGACCTTGTCCACCCGACCGAGGCCGGGTACACGCTCATCGCGGAGAACTGGTACGACGAGATCGCGGCCTTCCCGCCGATGGTGGACACCGACGGCGACGGCCTCTGGGACGAGGAGGAAACCGACTGCGGGACGAACCTCGAGCTCGCCGACTCCGACGCCGACGGACTCGGGGACCTTGTCGAGCTTGCGTGTGCGGACGCCGCGGCCGTGCTCGGCGGCTACGCGAAGCGGCCCGCCGCGGTCCGCGTGAACTTCCAGCCGCCGCGCCGTGTATCCCCCTCCGGCTTCGCCCCGGACGGCGGTTGTTCCGCCGCGGTCGGCTCACCGTTCTGGTGGGACTGAGCGCGCCGTCTCCCCGTCGTTGCGTCCGCGAAACCTTTCGTACGCCGGCATCAGCGAGTAGACGTCCAGCGTGTCCGTCCGTCCCTTTACCTGCACGATGCCGAGCGACTCGTGGGGATAGCGCTGCTTGTAGGGGCCCAGCGTCGCCCCGGAGCAGATGATCGGCGCGCCATTCTCCGCCGTGAGCTCCTCGATCCGCTGCGCGACGTTGACCGCATCGCCGATCACCGTGTACTCGATCTTGTTCGCCGTGCCGATGTTGCCGGCGAGCACGAGCCCGCTGTGGATGCCGATCCCCGCCTTGAGCTCGGGCTGCCCGTCCTCGCGCTGCTCCGCGTTGAACTCGCCGAGGGCGCGGTACATGGCGAGCGCCGCCCGTATCGCCCGGTCCCGGTGGTCGGCACGCGGCTGCGGGGCGCCGAAAACGGCGAGGATCGCGTCGCCGATGAACTTGTTGACCGTCCCTCCCTCCTCCTCGACCGCCCCCGCCATCAGGGTGAAGTAGCGGTTGAGCATCGCCACGATGCGGTCGGGCTCCATCCCCTCCGAGAGGGAGGTGTAGCCGCGGATGTCGCAGAAGATGATCGAGACCTCGAGCTGTATCCCCCCCATCCGGATCCCCCCCTCCAGCACCTGGCGGGTGAGCGTCCGGTCCACGTAGCGGTTGAACGCCTCCACGATCCGCTTCCTCTCCCGCAGGCCGATGATCATCTCGTTCACCCGGTCGCCGAGGAGCCCGATCTCGTCGCGGGCGTCCACCCGGACGGTCGCCGAAAGGTCGCCGCGGTGGACGGCCTCCACGGCCTCGCTCACGGCGCGGGTGCTCCGGCCGATCATCATGCCGAACGAGATCACGACGGCGAACCCCATCACGAGGCAGAAGATGGAGAGGGAGATCGACTGCGACACCTGGTAGCCCGCCATCGCGCGCGCGGAGACGATCTGCCGTCCGGTCTCGTCCAGGATCACGTACCGCCAGACGACCGCGTTGAGCACGGTGAGGAGGAGCGGGAGGGCGCAGATGGTGACGAAGACGAGGTGCGTGCGGCCGCGCAGCGAAAGCGAGTGCCCGCCCGGCTGCATGTCGAGGTGCCCGTGGGGGAAGAGGACGGGCAGGAGCCGGATGCGGGAGACGGCGGAGACCGCGAAGTAGCCGAGGACGGTCATGAAGGCGCCGTCGAAGAGACCCATCATCGCGGTCGTGGCCCAGTAGGTCTTCAGGACGGGCGGGCGCAGCATCGAGAGCACGAACGGGAAGATCATCAAGGCGGCCATCCAGAATGTTGCCGTGAGGGCGGCGTACGCCACGGGGGCGTTCATCGCGCGCAGGCGGGCGAGGGTGAGCAGACGGTCGGAGGGCGTCTCCTTCCGCGCGAGCGTCCGCATCGCATCGTGGATCGGCCGCTCGTAGACGAGGCAGAGGACGAAGTAGAGGAGGAAGCTGAGGAGGAGGTACGCGCAGCTCATCGCGTTGTCGATGGAGCGTTGCGCATCGGAGGCGTAGGAGAACGGATCCATCTCCATGAGGTACGCGCCGAGAAGCACGAAGCTCCCGGCCGCGATCCCCACCATCAGGAGCGGATTCAAGAAGCGAAGCGCAACGCGTCTGAACGCCTTCATGGGCACCGCGCGCATTATAGCCGGCCGCCCCCCCCTTTGCCACCGTGAAGCTGCCGCTCGACGGCGCCGACGCGTCCTGCCGGTTCGACATGCATCTTCCATCCCCGCGCAGGGAGTGCTACAATATCACTATGAACTCCCGCGGCCCGACTGCGGTGGCGGCGTTCTTCCTCTCTCTCCCCTCCCCCGCCCTTTCCGCCCCCTGGCCCGGCGACGGGGGGACGGACATAACCGGCGATCTCCCCTCCACGTACGAGCCCAGCGGCATCATCTGGCACGACCGGCTCGAGACCCTCTTCCTCGTGCACGACAAAGGATGGGTGGCCAGGCTGGAAAGCGACGGGACATTCGACGCGTGGAACGTCGGCGGGGACCTCGAAGCCCTCGCCGTCGCCGACCCCTCGAGCGACTATCTCTACCTCGGCGTCGAGCAACCCAACGATTCCATCCTCGAGTTCCGGATCTCCACCGGGACGCTCACCGGAAAATCGTGGGACCTCACGCCATGGATGACCGGCCCGTCGAACAGCGGGCTCGAGGCGCTCACCTTCGTCCCCGACGGCCACCACCCGTACGGCGACGGGAACGGCCAAACCCGCTCCGGCGGACTCTTCTATGCGGGGCTCCAGGAAGACGGGACCTCGCCGTATGACGGCAGGGTATACGTCTTCGACGTGGACCTCTCGACAAGCGGAGAGGTGGACTACGTGGTCGACTTCAGCCCTGTGTCGCCTCCAATCAAGGACCTCTCCGACATGTGGTATGACACCGGCACAAGAACGCTCTACCTGCTACACGACGGCGCGAACACCGTCCGGGAGATGCTGACTGACAACACGCTAACGGACCCGCTCCTCGTCGAGTACGCTCTGCCGGGCACGGGCCAGGAGGGGGTCGCCTTTGTCAGGACGTCGCCCGCCGAGGGGTACCTCTACATCACGGACGACTCCCTGCACACGGTCGTCCGGTACGGCGGCTACCCGGTTTTGGACGCCGACGAGGACGGGCTCTCGGACGCGCAGGAGTGTTGGCACGACGGGGAGCCCGCCTTCGACACAAACGCGGACACGGATCCGTTGAACGCCGACTCCGACGGGGATCTGTTCACGGACTACGTGGAGCTTCAGCGCGGCACCGACCCGCTCGACGACGACGACGCGCCCGCGTGCCTGCGGATCAACTTCCAGCCGTTCGCCCTGCCGACTCCCGCCGCCTGGTGCCTGGACGCCGGGACCGCGGCCGCCTCGACCGGCTACGGCTGGTGAGCAGGCGGTCACCGGTCGCTCGCCGATTCCTTCCGGCGACAAAAAAGGCGGGCCGGGGCCCGCCTCCTGTATCCGCGCTCCCCCGTCCGACCTCTCCCAACTCGCCCCTTCTCGATCGGACGCGGTGAAACGCACAGTAAAAGATCTGATTATATGATAGGCAGCTACCTCCCTGACGCGTTAGCATCGCACTGAGATCGCCCGGTAAGTGGTCTCAGAAAGGAGGTAGCTGGTATGTACTCGATCGGCATCGATCTCCACAAGGAGACGGCGTGGTATTGCGTATTCGACGCACAGGGCCATCGGGTATCACATGGGAGCTTACCGGCGGACCCGGAGTCTTTCAAGAAGTATTTCGAAGGAGTACCCCGGCCATTCAAGATGGCGGTGGAGGCGACGTATAACTGGTACTACGTGATCGACATTGCTGAAGAGTATGCGGCAGAGGTGTACCTGGCAGATTCGTATCAGGTGAAGGCGTTCGCGAAGAAGCACAAGAAGACGGACAAGATAGATGCGCGGCTGATCGCGTGGTTGCTGCACCGGGGAGACCTGCCCACGGTGGCCATACCCGACAAGGAGACGCGGAAGAACAGGGAGATGCTGCGGTACAGGATGCGGCTGGTGTCGGACAGGACGCGGAACATCGTACGGCTCAAGGCGATGCTGGATAGGATCGGGTTCAAGGGGACGGGTAATCTCGCCACGGCAAAGAGGCGTAAGGAGATTGGGTCGACGGAGATACCGGAGCCCTACGGGAGGATCGCGCGAGGGTATCTCGCGCGGATCGCGCAGCTCAGTGAGGAGCTCAAGATCTGCGGGAGCGATCTAAAGGTCCTCGCGGGGCGGGATCAGGATGTGATGCACCTGATGAGCGTGCCGGGTTTTCAGTCGTTCAGCGCGCTGCTCGTCAAGACGGAGATCTTTGACATCAGCAGGTTCCGTTCGTTCGGAGCGCTGTGCGCTTACAGCGGCTTGGCTCCTCGGGTGCACGCAAGCGGAGGGCATTGTTACCATGGGCCGCTGAACACGAACAGGCGCAAGGAGCTTCAGTGGATCCTGTTGGAGAACGCCTGGCATGCGATGAGGAAGATTCCGCGCCTGGAGCGCAAGTACGCGGCGATCAAGAAACGGAAAGGGTGCAACACGGCGAAGGTTGCAGTCGCCCGGGACATCCTGAAGATCATCTATCACATCCTGAAGGAGAAACGGCCGTTCTATCCGGAGAGTGAAAGGCTGTCGGCGTGAAGCCCGGACATAGCCAGTCGGCGGGAGCCCCTGCGCTCGTTGGGGTCTAAAGGGACCGTCACGGTCGCCTTTCCCAGGTTTGATTAGCGAGGGGCTCCTCCGAGATTATCATGCGGCTTTGAGGAGTAAGGCCGCCGATAGGTGACTGAAGACTGGTGCGCTACAATCCAGTGCTTCACTGATACTCAGCCCGGCTGGCAAGAGAAGAGCGTGGAAGTTCAGTGCAGGGGGGCAGGCCTTACTGGCAAGGTGTCTTTACGCTTGCCTTCTGCCTACATAGGTGACCCCTA